>NZ_JAUBRA010000144.1:0-4258 GCF_036701555.1 Microcoleus sp. Pol10D4 | reverse complement strand
AAATACATCAATATACTTACACAGAGAAAATTATTTAGGATTGCTCTAGATATAGAAAATCATTTAGGATTGCTATACTAGCGATTCCCATTTTAACCAAGGGGAATGTTCGCCGACAATTCCAAACAGCGAACTGCCTCCCGCCATTGCGACTAATTCGGGAATCCAGTTACCCGCAGCCATCAAAGGCTCAATCCACTCGATGCAAGCTACTTTGGGAAGTCTCTCTTTTGTGGTAATAATAGAGGATGCTTGTGTTTGCGAGGTAATAGCATCGATGCGGGATTGCAAAAGGTCGATCGCACTTTTGCCATCTACGCCCAAAGCATCAGCAACTCGCTGAATATCCGTCCAGATTTCTGCTAGGAGATTCGGCTGCAAAGAAATAATTTCCGGCTTGCTATTTACCAGCGTGCTTACCGCTTGTTCAACCTCTGTTAGAGAACAAGCGCAGACTTCACATTGAGCTTGAGTAATAATGTGAGTCGGCTGCAATTTTTCCAAAGTATCTATTTCTACTTTATACACGCTGAGGGCATTTTGCAACAATTCTGTCACGCGGTTGTGAATTTCGCGGCTAGTTCCTTCGGGATTGAATTTAGGTTGAGTGCAAACAGGTAAATTTTGGATTTCTGGGGGATAATCGCATTCATGGGAACGGCCCACAATTGCATCGGTTAATCCTAAAAGTGCTACAATTTCGGTGGCACTCGGAATTAGAGAGATTATTCTTGGTTGGTTCATTGGTTTTCTGTTTTTTACCGCTTCGGAAGCACAGGCGGGACGCCCGTGCCACAGTAAAAGGGATTGTTAAATTTTTAGTTTTTTTAAGTATTGCAAATCTTGCCATGCTTGGATGAGATTACCTTGCATCAGTTCCGCTACACCGTTTAAAACTCTAATTTCCGGTAAATTGGAGTTGAGAGCGATAGCAGGTTTTAAGGCTATTTCAGCGGCTTTGGGATGCCAGCCGTACAGGTGTACGAAAGCGAGATAGGCGTAAGCGTAAGGGTTTTTTGAGTCGAGTTGAGTGACTTTTTCTAAGGCAGCGATCGAACTTTTGACATTCTGCTGCAATACTCGCGAAAATGCCAAAGCATAAGCCAATTCTAGATTATTTGGTTCCTGTTTCAACCGATATTCTAATGCTTGTTCTGCTTGCACGGTATAATCTTGAATTGGATCGTACTGATTGATCCGCCCAATCTGCTCGAACACGGGTTCTAAACCTGGCAATCCTTTCGGTAAATTAACCGCCATCGCCCGCAATTGAGTTACCAAATCTAACTCAGGCTTATCTGTATTATCCTCGTTTCCCGGCTCTGTCTGAGAACGCATATCCAGAGGCTCTGCCTCGATTTTAACACTAACGGCCGGCACATTAATCGGATAAGTTTCCCCGGTTTTCCGATTTAGATAAGTAGCTTGCAGATTGTAAGTTCCCGGTGCAATATTAGCAGGAGGAAGCATCGCCGTGCGATCGACAACTCGAAACCCCACAGCAAATTTATCCGCTTCCAGCATCCCCGGATGCAAAGTCCCCTGGGCGATCGCGCGATCGTGTAAAATCCTGAAAGTCTGTCCCGGTGGAATATCGCCAGACTGCTGATTTTTCCACGTTACCAACACTAAACCAGACTGCAACTGCTGCCAAGGCCCAGACCAAGTATAAGTAACCGGCAGCGCGACTCCGGGAACTGCTTTTGCAGCGACAGTAACTCGATCTAATTGTACTTGCGATCGCGCTTCATTCAACGGCTGTATTTCGACAGGCTGCACTCGCTTGCGATAAAGATTTAAATTAGTATAATCTGGCAAAATCCAAGTTTTATCTAACTCAAATTTATCTTCTTTTTCAATCGCCGTAACGGCGGCATTTTGAGCTTTTTTAATCCGTTCGCGAATCGAACCTTGCGGGCCAGTTTTAGTTACGAACCAAGAGAGCGATCGCACATCTTGGGGCACTTCTTTTAAATTCGTTCCCACCTGCCGCCCGTAAACCTGAAAATTCGCCAAAGCCCCGTAAAAATTCAAATTATGCTGGTTAATTTCCGGCGTCGAAGGCAACACGCCTAAAGTAGATTGCAAATAAGGTTCCCTATCAATAATTTCTGCAATTACCTCTCGGTGCGGCCACTCTTTTCCCAAGTAAGGATAGTTAGAATTGCCGGGACTGATAATTTGGACTAAGCTATGTCCAAAAGCCCCTCCCAGCGGCCACATATGGAACAGCATCGCCAAAATTGCCAAGCCAATTGTACCCCAGCGAATTTGTCGTCCCCACCGAGAAGGCCACAGCGTTAAACAGTAGGCTAAGAAAATAGATAAAACTGGCAAATAAGGTATACCATATCGGTCGTCTTTGTTGATATTGAAAGAATTAATTAAATAAGCTCCTACCCAGAAAACAGCTAGCCAGCGACAGGAGTTGAGATAAAAGATGGACGAACTCTCTTGCCGACGACGCCAATAAAGTATCAATCCTACTAAGGGAATAAGTAACAGAGGCCAAGAAATGTGTTCTGGTAAGTGTTTACCGTAGTAAATCCAAGCGTCGATCGTATTGAGGGCCGGATCTCCTTCGGCGATCGCAGAATCCACTGTTGCCCGTTTTCCCCCGGTCAAAATTAACAGCCAATTGGTTTTCGCCCACGGGCCAAACACCGCTACCGACAGCAACAAACTACCTGCTAATTGAGCTAATCTTCCCCAAGCTTTTTGTCGCACAGCACCCACAGCCAACCACACAATCGGGGTAAATAGAAATAATACGGTAGTGTGTTTAACTAATATTGATAAACCGAGAGAAATTCCAAAAGCGATCGCCCAAAAGAAAGACGACGGGGAGAGGGGGAGAGTGGGGGAGGGGGAGAGGGGGAGATCCGGAGAATGGGGAAAATCTTCCTTCTTCCTTCTTCCTTCTTCCTTCTTCCTTCTTCCTTCTTCCTTCTTCCTTCTTCCTTCAGAAGCCTTCCACATGGTCAAACAATAGAAAGCAAAAGTAATCGCAGCAGTGAGGGGATAGTCGAGCAAAAATTGTAAGCGGAACCGATAAAGTCCCGGTAACAAAACGCAAATTGCAGCGGCCCACAAACCGACTTGCCGGTTAAATAATTGGACGCCCAGACTGTAGACTGAGGCGAGGAGAATTGCACTAAATAATAAATGAACGAGGGTTGCCCGATCGCCCCCAGTACCGAAAACCTGAAGAAACGGAACCGTTAAGATGTATGCCAAGGGCGGGATTTTCGTCGAAAGCAGCCAGAAGTTTGTCCACCACTCCCCGGAAAACCACTGAGGATGCTGCAACGCCTGCAAGTATTTCAGGGTGCTAGTCAGGTAGTCTGCTTGATCCCACGCCGGGACAGATCGATCGAGGGCAAACCAGAGGCGATCGCTAATTGCCCCCAGCAGCCAAATTATGCCTAAGACAAGCAGACTCTTGCCCTCGCTGTCCCGATGTTGCTGTGCCATTGCGATTCTTGGATTTTAGGTTGCAGCTTTTAGCTTACAGGCGGGCGGTTCCGGGCGATCGAAAAATTAATTGAGAAAAGTGCTTGCTAAATTCCGTATGTGTCTGCTAAGATAGTAAAGCGCGAAAAAACAAGCCGGGATAGCTCAGTTGGTAGAGCAGTGGACTGAAAATCCACGTGTCACGAGTTCAAGTCTCGTTCCTGGCATCGCAAAGCCCTCACAAAGTTGAGGGTTTTTTTTTAGGAAAAATGCGGACAATGCAGTCAATTATCGAACTCGATTTGCCTGAAAGTTTAGCTAACGAGATTGATGAATCTGTTCGACCTGAATATTTGAAGCTGTGGAAAAGCGTTAAACCCCGCCGAGAATAGTTTTTAGGGTGAATTATTTAACTGCTTAAAGTTAAGATACAAAAGATGGGACGGCTACATAAGATTGACACAAAAGCGTTTCCAACTTCTCGTTCCGTCCTTCCAAACGCTCAGTTTTCATCGGGAAACATTGCCTCCAAGTCTTGAAAACCGCTCATCACACGCAAAATTTCGATACCATTCTCAACCACCCGATAAAAGATAATGTAGCCATCGAGCGGTACTCCCCGGAGTCCCAACTTAATTTGATCGTAACTGCGCCCCATATTCGGAAATTTGACTAAATTGTCACACTTTTTGACAAACTCCCGAAGCAATCGCTCCCCAGCCTCAATATTGGAGTTTAGACTAAGCAGGTCAAAAAGTACGATCGCTGTGAGACTAGCGAACAGTTCTCAAGAACGGCAACGGTT
>NZ_JAUBRA010000014.1:0-111415 GCF_036701555.1 Microcoleus sp. Pol10D4 | reverse complement strand
ATTTTTTTCTAATTAACTACTTTTAGCGATTTTATCATGATCTGACGTCTGTCTCACATTTATTTGAAATGACTATATTGGCAATATATTGTTTGGTCTAAGCGCATACTAATTCAATTAAGTTATAGCCGGGGCTGTATTGGGGGACAAATTATAAATAAAGATTAGGTATTTCTGTTTAATTTGTTTCAGGTACTCTTCTTTATTACGAAAACGAGCCTTATCAAGAAAGATCACTATTTTTGCTTTTTGTTAGCCACTTGTGAGGCTTGACTACCTGTTTTTACCCATTCATTAGATCGTTATAAAACTTCTTAGCATTTTATAAAAATTATGTGAATTACCTTTATTGATTAACTCTACCCACTTTTTTTATCTGAATACCTCACTCCTCCCATTAGATTAACTCTTCCCTTTTTTCTGTCTAATATGAAATTTTTTCTGATGCCTTTTTTACACCATTTCTTTCTTCTGGTGACTCTTAAACAAAATCCAATCTCGTCGCAAAACTATACCTGTAATCGTTCGGGTGTTGATTTTGCTATTTTTAAATATTAGGCTATCTTTATTTTAAAAGCTGTTCTTTTTTCGGGATTTCTCTTGGAATCTAGGTTAGACTTTGCCCAAAGGTAAACATACTTTTTTTTCTTTAATTTCCTCCGAACTTTTCCTCCACTTAATTTTCTTTTTGTGGATTTCTCTAAGTATATTGCTAATCTCTGCGCTGTCCATCTGACAAAATCATCTCCTAATTCTTGAGAGTCTCTCTCTATGGTTGTTAATAATATTTCTATCAATCCCGATTTCAACAGTGTCGGTAATTGAAAATACAAAGAATTGCCACTGCCCGTCGGCATGACAATCATCATATCCCGTTTTTGTAAAGCAGCTTCGACAATTTCCTGAGTTGGTTGTTGGGTTATACACTATTCCATGCTTTTGGACAACAAATACACTGAGTACGATCGCACAAAATTCGTTACGCAGAGAAACCGATACTTTTAATCGGGGTTTAGACGGATAGTGATGGGTAGCGATAATGATGGGTTTGGGCCCTCACAGAAGTTACCCCTAAATGGAAGGCCCTTATCAACAACAGAATTTTCTATTTTACTTTAATTCGTTACATACCCAGATTAGATGGTGAATTAATTGCTTTAATTGCTGCTACAAACTAACAGTTATCAATATTTGTTGACAATGTTCGGAATCTGGACTTCACCAATAAGCGTCGAAAATGGATGGTTTTTGAATCCTGAATGTAAATTTTTGCGTATATATACGTATACCGGACACAACAACTGGCTCGCCCAGCTTCACATAATCTTAACAAATATCCGTATAATTACGGTAGTTTTATAAAGATTACGTAAAGATTGCCCTTAAAGGTAGCCAAAACCACGATTTTGTAAGTTAAACTGAGAGCCAGCCAAAACCACACTTACGTAATCACCACAAAATCCTGAAAAAACGCAACTTTATATATCCTAAAGGCGTTGAAGGGATGCCGTAACTAAGAGGTGTTAGTCGGACATATCGACAAACAGTTTTTAAGCCAACTAGGTTGCAACTAAACCAATAAAAATCGCTCATAGCCGGGTTAGTTTTCATTCAAGAAAAATGAAATAAATTTTTGACAGGGTAAGTTATGAAAAAAAATTTAGGGGTTAAAAATCAAATTTTTAAAACCCCAGAAGCCTGGGAAAATTTCCCGGCTATTCAGAAAATTTTCGAGGAAGTCGGTGCAGAACCGACATTAGTGGCGAAATTAAATACAGCCTGTGAAATTTGCGAGTTTCAGCTCGGAGATGAAATCACTCAATATCAAACATCAGATAATAGCAACAATTTCGTTAAAAAAGAACAGAGCGATCGCAATTTTTATTTGGTTTGCGAGGGAAGAGTCAGGCTGCTAGCGGTAGAAGCGTCTCAACAGCAGGAGATTTCGGCGGTGGTACTGGAAGTCGGAGCAATATTTGGGACAGAAGACTTATTTATTGAAAACGTACTTCCTTACAGAGCAATTGCGGCCGGCACTTGCCAAATCGCTCGAATTGCCGCCACCACATTGCAGCTTATTTTAGAAGAATCCCCGCAACTGCAACAGCACTTGCAGCAAGAATTTAAACAGCGACAGCGATTAATCTTTTTCAAGACACAAACAGATTTGCGATCGCTCCCTCCCCACCAACAACAGATTCTGTGGCCGCACTTACTTCCTTACATAGAAGAAAGCCGAATTCCGGCCGGAGTTTCCCTCGCTGAGCACTGCCAAAACTCCAACGATCATTTTTGGCTCCGCAGCGGTCAAATTCAAGGTCAAGCACCGCCAATTATCGGCAGTAACTGGGAATATTCAGACATAAAGAGCGACTGGATAGCGGTAAAAGACCTGCTAATTTACCAGCTTAGCAGGGAACAGTGGGAAATCGCTAAAGCCACAATTAGTTCCGAAAGCAATTCCCGCCCTAAAATCATCCGCAAACCTCCAATTTTAAGCTTAGTAGCGCCGCCCCAAGATGCCAGATCTAGCTCACAAACCGAGCCATCAAAATTAACCGCAGTTGCTCAGCAAAAACCCCCAGCCGGAATCATCAGCTTTCCCAAACCCAAGCAGCGGCGCTGGTTGAGCAGCAGGCACCCATTCATTCAACAACAGAGCGCAGCAGATTGTGGAGCTACTTGCTTAGCCATGATTAGCGAATATTGGGGTAAAAAATTCAGCCTAAATTACTTACGCGAATTAGCCGAAATCGGTCGCAGTGGCGCGTCACTCAAGAGTCTGGCAAAAGCAGCGGAAAGGATGGGATTTCAAACCCGTCCCGTGCGAGCTTCTTTAACTCCACTGCGAAATCAAAATCCCTGGATTGCTCACTGGCAAGGCAATCACTACGTGGCAGTTTACCGCTTTAAAAATCAACAAGTTTTAGTGGCTGATCCGGCTGCGGGCAAGCGGTGGATGAGCATTAAAAGTTTTACCGAAAATTGGACTGGGTACGCCCTAATTTTAGACCCGACAGCGGAACTATACCGCAATCACACTGCCGAACATCAAGGCATCAAACTTAAAAATTTTGTTGGCATAGTCTGGCCCTACCGCGCTGCGATCGCCCAAATTCTGCTTCTCTCCTTGTTGCTCCAATTATTTGGTTTAGTTACTCCCCTATTTACCCAAGTAATTCTAGATCAAGTAGTTGTCAGCAAAAGCGTAGTAACTCTGCACGTTTTTGCGCTAGGACTGCTGCTGTTTAGTGTTTGGCGAACGCTGTTGGGTGCAACGAGACAGTATTTGCTGGATTATTTGTCGAACCGCATTGACTTGACTTTAATTAGCGGCTTTATCAGTCACACTCTCACTTTGCCGATCAAGTTTTTTGAATCTCGTCAGGTGGGCGATATCTTGACGCGGGTTCAGGAAAATCAAAAAATTCAGGCATTTTTGACTCGCCAAGCTATTACGGCTTGGTTGGATGCTTTGATGGCTGTAGTTTACATCGGACTGATGGTTTACTATAACTGGCGTCTGGCGTTGTTGGTGCTGGCGTTGATTCCGCCGATCGTGATTTTGACTTTAGTCGCAACTCCGTTTCTGCGAAAATTGTCCCGGGAGATTTTTACCGAAAGTGCCAAGCAAAATTCATCTTTGGTGGAAATGATTACTGGGGTAGCGACGGTGAAGGCAACTGCTGCTGAGCGAGAAATGCGCTGGCGCTGGGAAGACCAATTAACTTGCATGATTAATGCTAAATTTCGCGCGCAGAAGTTGGCGAATTCTTTGCAGGTGATCGGGGGCGGGATTAATACTTTGGGCAGCACGGCTTTGCTGTGGTACGGGGCAATGCTGGTGATTCAAGACGAGTTGACGATCGGTCAATTTGTGGCTTTTAATATGATGATTGGGAGCGTGATTTCTCCTGTGCTTTCAGTGGTGGGACTTTGGGATGAGTTTCAAGAAGTGCTCGTTTCCATCGAGCGTTTGGATGATGTATTCTCTGCCCAACCTGAAGAAAGCCCTTACAAGCCAATGCTGGTGCTGCCTCGCATTCAGGGAAACGTCAAGTTTGACAATGTTTCTTTCCGTTATGCTCAGGATGAGGAACGCAATACGCTGCAAAATCTTTCCTTTGAGGTGCAAGCTGGAGAAACTGTGGCAATTGTCGGCCGCAGCGGTTCCGGTAAGAGCACTTTGGTAAAGCTGCTGCAAGGTTTCTATTATCCAGAAAAGGGGCGGCTGACCATTGACGGCCACGATATTCGGCATATTTCTTTGCAGTCGCTGCGAGTTCAGTTGGGTGTTGTTCCTCAAGATTGTTTCTTGTTTTCGGGAACGATTTTGGAAAATATTACGCTGTATAAAAACGGCAACGATGCTGGTTCTACAAGCTTGGAACAAGCGATAGAAGTGGCGAAGCTAGCAGAAGCTCACGCTTTTATTCAAGATATGCCGCTGGGTTATCAAACTCCTGTGGGGGAAAGGGGAACGAGTTTGTCTGGGGGCCAGCGACAACGAATTGCGATCGCCCGCGCTCTTTTGGGCGATCCCCGAATTTTGGTTTTGGATGAAGCAACTTCTTCGCTGGATACCGAATCGGAGCGCAGGTTTCAGCAAAATCTCGCCCGCATTAGTCGCGATCGCACTGCGTTTATTATCGCTCATCGGTTGTCTACGGTGCGTAATGCCGATCGAATTTTGGTTCTAGACAAAGGCATTTTAGCCGAACAAGGCAACCACGACGAATTGATGGCTGAACGCGGACTTTACTATCACCTCGCTCAGCAACAACTCGATATTTAAGTCATTAGTCATTGGTCATTGGTCATTAGTCATTAGCAACCAACACAAGACTAAAGATAGTTTTCAATTACTCCTGACTCGTAGCTCCTGACTCCTAACTTCTGACTCCGGACTGATAGCTCCTAACAACTGCAAACTGCCAACAGTCAACAGACTAATTTGGAGGAAAGACAATGTTTTCAGAAGATGCCAAAGAATTAGGTCACGCTCCCAACGAAATAGGTGAAGTCTATGGGGGCGTAGCTTCGAGGCAAGAAAACGAACCCAGAAAAAAAGACAGATCTTTAGAAGTTGTCGAATTTCAAAATCCCTCTTCTCAAACTAATGACGGTATCAATATTGCCAAGTTCAGGCAGCCTGATGCGAATAATTGGTCTACTTCTTTGCACTCGGTACTCGACCAGCCACCAGTATCTTTTCCCCAGCGGTTGATATTAGGAGGAATGGTTTTTTCCGTAGCTTTTGGAGCGTGGGCAACTTTGGGAAAGATTGACGAGGTTGGTCATGCTCAGGGCAAATTAGTTCCCAAAGGCGCTGTTTACAAAATTCACCCGACGGATACGGGAAAAATTATTAACCTCCCTATCAAAGAAGGTCAAAAAATCAAAGCTGGACAATTATTGGCCGAATTAGACCCGTCGAATGCCCAGAGCGAGGTGGAGCGTCTTGATAAAATTCTGGACGCTTATCGGATTCAATTGATGCAAGAGATGAGTTCGATCGAGAGAACTCGACTGGAAGTAGAAGCGAGCCAAGCTATTGCTGCTGCAGACCAGCGGGGGGCTGAAGCTGCGATCGCCCGTGCTCGCGCTTCAGCCGCCACCACGCAGTCTCAAATCGAGCAATTGCAAGCAGATTTAGTGTCTCAGCAAGCGCGCAAGCAACAGCTCAAACCTTTGGAAAAGGATGTGCAAGACTTGCTCTCGCAACTGAAAACAGATATTAACTCCCAGCAAGGGCGGCGCGATCAGGTGAAACCATTGCAACGCAAGACTCAAGAATTGCTCGCGCAATTGCAAGCAAAAGTAGCGGCTCACAAAGAGCGGATCGCGCGTCTCAAACCTTTGGTAGATGAAGGAGCGTTGTCAAAAGACGTATTGTTTCAAGCTGAGGAAGCTCTGCGAGAAAGTGAAAATGCGGTGATTAGAAGCCAGTTGGGGGAGACAACTCAGGCTGACGATCGCGCCTTTGAAGTCGAGCAAACCGTGCGCGACAGGCAAAGTGCTGCCATCAGGAGTCAACTGTCTGATGCAACTGGGGTTAAGGAAAGGTTGTTTGAAGTCGAGCAAAATTTGCGCGATCGAACTAGCGCCATTTCTAGAACCCAAGGTGAATTAGCCCAACAACTCGCAGAAGTCGATCGACTGCAAGCCGAAGCCGCCAGCAAACAAGCTGCAGCGCGCCAAATGCAGTTAGAAAAAGAGCAAAAAATTCAGCAGTTGGAAATGCAATTAAATCAAGTCAAATCCAAAATTGCCGAAACCCAAACCCTGCTCGATCAAGCCAAAAATCAGCTCAAACAAAGATTTCTCTACGCACCCGTCAGCGGAGTGATTTCCGCACTCAACATTCACAACAAAGGCGAAGTAGTTCAACCGGGTCAAACTATTGCAGAAATGACTCCGAATCATGCTCCGCTAGTGCTGGAAGTCAGTTTGCCGAACCGAGAAGCGGGATTTGTCAAAACCGGAATGCCGGTGCAAGTCAAATTTGATGCTTTTCCTTATCAAAATTACGGTGTGATTCCGGGAAAAGTTTTATCTATTTCGCCGGATGCCAAAACAGACGAGCGATTGGGTGTTTTTTACCGGGTGGAAGTGAGTATCGATCGAGACTCAGTGAAAGCCAAAAATCAAACCTGGAAACTCAAAGCTGGCCAGACAGCTACTGCGGAAATTGTCATTCGCCAGCGCAGCATAGCCGACATTTTGCTTGACCCTCTCAAGCAGCTACAAAAGGGCGGCATGAGTTTGTAGAAATGAGTCATCAGTCAACAGTCATCAGTCAACAGTTAACAGTCAACCAATTTACACAAAACAGGATAAAATAATGAATTCCCAATTTCACCATTCTGCCAATCATTCCCAAGTTGGAATCAAACCCGAACAATTGGATGAGATAATTTCAGCGATTCTGGCAGGAAAGTATTCTTGGGCTTGTTTTTTACTTTTGCGGTGCACGGGTTACAACCCCCTAGACTACATCCCTTACCGTACTTCCAACCGCTTACTGAAGGAAAACAGTCAAATCAGCAAGTCGAGTAAACCGGAAACTAAGCCTGCATTGGGCAAAATTGCTGATTTAGATTATGTGGAAGTGGTGAGGGAAAAACGAGCCGGAGTTCGAGGGGGTTATGTAACTGAGGCTTTTAGCGAGTTGCACCCAGATACCGCAGGTTTTGGACTGGAAGTCAAGGAAGGGCTATGTCTCTCGATGCCGCCGGTTGATGTTGGACATCAGGGCTTTTTTGCGGGATTAAAGACACGTTGGTTGAATTTCACGGGCGAGTAAATTAGTTGCTCGAAACAAAACCCGATTGCGGGCGTTGGGTGTACCTGTTTTTTGGTTGACTCACCGCGGGCGATCGGGTTTTTGAGTATCGAAAATCCGCGCTTTCGATAAATCTGCCAAAATGGCAACCTTAGCCAAAGTAATTACTTTATACTCAGAAACTCGATTTTAGCTATTGTGGATTTATACTGCTTTGCGATCGATTTTAATACAGTTAGCCCTCTGTTTAGGCAATGCCCATCCTCCGTAAGTTGATTGAGTAGCCTCCCTTTTTCGTTGTCAGTCCCTGTCAAAATTAATCTGCCAAAATGGCAACACAGGTCTGATTAGCCTAGCTATATTAAATACAGAACAACCAAAGGTTGCTTCTAGCAAACAACTCACAAGCAAAAAGGAGAAAAGCCATGATTATTTCCGATCTGAACTACTTGGAAACTGCTGAAACTTCTGATGTAGTTGGTGGTATCTTTTTCGGCAACCTCGACTCCTATGTCGACGCCAGACTCAATGTTAAGGAACGCTTTGACGTAGACAAGATTTACACGCAATTTGTTGACATCAAGGGCAATCTAGCGACAGCTCAATCTGAAGCTTTTGGGAAAAACACCTCGACCCAAATCTTTACTACTGTTGTAGAAGGTCAGTATTCTGCTTCCACGGGATTTTCTGCAGCTAGCTAGCATATAACTCCAATTCATCAAGTCACTTGGCAATTGGAATAAGTGGGTCGGCAGAAACAATTTCAACTGTTTGGTAGTAGGGCTTCCGAGCTCAAGCCCTACTAATAAATTAATACAGATACTTGAGGTTTCCTTAAATAGTTTGGTTAGTTTTGGCCGCCTTACTTAGATGATTTATGTAGGTAATTAATTTGCTTTTAAACAAATAATTAACTGACGAAACCTTGTTTCAAATAGAGCCGTAGGCAATTACTATTTACGACTCACAAATTTAGGATTTATCCAATTTTATAATCAACAAAAATTGGTTTAAAACTCATGACTGACTATAAAGTTGTTGTCAAACGCATAGTCTCACCCGATGGTAAAGTTATTGCTGAGGCGAAAAGCGTAGTCGAAGCATCTGGCGACGATCGAGGTGAAATTAGTCAAAGCGTTTCTGTAAAGGTTTCATCTGCTAATAGATCCAGCAGTTACGCCAAATCGAGTTCTAGTAGTTCTTCTTCATCTAGTTTTAGCAGCACTTTCTCAACATCTAGTTGCTCTAGTATATCTTCAATTTAATTAATGAATTTAGTCTGCTAAAAACTTCTCGTGATACGGCCATGAAATATTGCTTAATCATCTCTGACTTAAGTTATTTAGAACCCATTAACGAAAGCGAAAGCACAGTTGTAGTAGGTGGTGGCAATGTTTACGCTGATACATTCGCCACAACAACAGCCGAGCCTGGATATGCGATCGCTGTTGCAGGTGGACTTGCCATTGGTAATCAAACTTATACAAATACTGTAACCAACACAACGGTTAAAGACTTGGGTAGTCTGGAGTATAGTAGAGCTAAGGCAACAACCACAGCCTATGCAAAGACTGGAAACCAAACTGCTTCATCTACATTTCGCAGCACTTCTATTTCATTTTTTGGGCGTTAATAATCTCACCCGATAGGAAGAGTATGGATAATGCTGGGTTTTAGACATCCTCTCAGGAGGATTAGGAGGATCTAGTCTTAACAGACAAACATGGGGAGTATAATTGGTGAGGGAAAAATCATATGCAGATTGATAAAATTGATAATTTTGAAACATTTAATAAAATCCGAGAAAATTGGGATTCTGTATACGCTGCAGATCATCAGGCTCAGTTCTTCTTATCCTGGATTTGGTTATCTAGATGGTTGCAGATGGTGCATGAGCCGTGGTTCATATTAGCGGCAAAACCAGATACCAAAGATTCATCCTATGTTGCTTTTTTTCCTCTAAAAATTTTATTAACCCACCAGGATGGAGGCGGCTTTGAAACTGAAATCTGCATGGCAGGAAATAGCATAGCAGATTACACAGGACTTATTTGCCTGCCTGGTTATGAAGAAGAGGTAATTCCTGCTTTTGCTGCTTACATCCAGCAAAAGTTAGTATGGTCTAGTTTCAATCTAAAAAGTATTCTAGAAACAGATACACGGATGTCTCTCTTCTTGAGTAATTTTTCTGCCGATAGTTTTGAACTCACTCAACTCCGCATTCAAAGTGTGAATGAAGAAGAACCCGATATTTATCTTGCTCCTTATGTTTCATTACCAGATGACTGGGAGCAATATCTGCAAAACTACGTCGGTGTCAATACTCGTCAAAAAATCAGACGCTTTTTAAGGAAAGTTGACATATCTGATGAGTTTTATATCACCCAGGTTGACGCAGACAATTTGGAATCTCATATTGAGATACTACTCAAATTCTGGGAGTGCAGATGGAAAAAGCAAAAAGGGGATAACTTTGACGTAATCATGGGTTACAATCGCCTTATTTTACGTCATTGTTTTGAACATAACTGTCTGTATCTTTCGGTTATGTGGAAAGGAGACAGACCTTTAGGGGCGATCGCCAACTTTGTTGATTTTCAGCAAAAATCCATGCTATTTGTGATTACAGGTCGCGATCAAACCTTTAAAAATCCTCCACCAGGGCTTATCCTCCATGCTGATGCAATTCGATACGCGATTCAAAATGGCTTTAAAGTGTACGACTTTTTAATTGGCAATGAGGAATATAAGTATTCTTTTGGAGCTAAAGATCGGCACATTCAGCATATCGTAGTCAAAGACAAGAATCGCGACAATAGACAAGAGGATGTTAGGGATCTTCTTCCTTTAGCACTTAATCTCGCTGTTCGAGATCATCGATTGAACCGACTCACCGAAGCTGAGCAGGGATACCATCAGATTCTGGAAGCTCAATCAAATCACCCAGATGCACTCTATGGACTGGGAGTGTTGATGAGGCAAAAAGGCGAGTACCAAACTGCCGAAAACTTACTGAAAAACCTGCTTCAGGTTCAGCCCAATTCTATCAAGGCTTTATTTAGTTTGGGGAATTTATATCAAGCTCAAGATCGGTTATCCGAGGCGATAGAAGCCTATCATCAAGTCTTAGCTCTCCAGCCTGATGCGATCGCCGCATACAATAACATTGGCTATGCTCTACAGCAGCAAGGCCAATGGGAAGAGGCGATCGCCTACTATCAAAAAGCACTAGAACTAAAGCCTGATTGCGTTGAAGCTGAGGTTAACTTAGCTAATGCGCTTCATGCTCAAGGAAAGCTATCCTTAGAGAAACAAGCTCATTATGCGGCAATGAACAATGATTTAGGCTCCAAATGTAAACAAGTAGGCGATTTAAAAACAGCGATCGCCTACTATCGACAGTCCATCTCTATGAAACCAGATTTAGCAGAGGCTCACGATAATTTGGATCGGGTGCTGCAAGAACAAGATGAACATCAAACTGCAAGTACCTGCGATCGAAAAACTCCCATACCTGCCTAGTCCGCAAATGAGTTTTGATTAGTTTACAAAGGAGGAGCATTATGTTGATATATGATTTGTCCTACATCGAAAATGTTTCAGAAAACAAGTTGATTTTAGGTTGTGCTTCATTGGGAATAGATGCCTTTTAATCAGTAGACAGTGGAAACACTTTGACTGCTATAGACATTATTTTTAGAAACAAAGGTAAAGTTACAAAAGCAACGGGTACAGGAACAGCTATAGCGATTGGCACTAATCCTCTAGCTGATGTTGATGTTTACTACGCAGGCTTTGATAAAGTCAAAGTAAAAATTAAATCAGGAACAGGATCAAACTATGCTTTTGAGACTGTTACTGTAAAGGCGATGGACTTGCCACACTAGCTTTGATGGCTTGTAGTAAGGGCTTAAGTTCTTTTTAGTTTTTAATGATTGACCACTGCGTCACGGGTACGAGGGGTTTCTGGCCGAGGAAAGAGCCGATCGCCCCAACTCGCTGAATGCCAATTCTAATTACTTCCGCATCATCGCAGGTGCAGGGCGATCGCGATCGCCCTGCACCTGCGATGACTCCGAATCCATTCGATCGCGATCCAATGGATGCACCCATATCCCACAGCAACTCTATAATTTCAAACAAATCTGCCAAATTGGCAACACAGCTCTAATTAGTCCAGATATATTTAGATACATCGAAAGGAAGGTGCTGTTTAAATTTAAACAGACATTTTGAGGGTGATGGCGATGGCTAAATCAAACGCCCTTAGCCAGCAATGCCGATCGCCATCGCCCAGATTGGGATTGGCAACAGTTTTGTCTCCCCCTACTTTCGGGACGGATCAATGTTAATTTATTAAAAACATTTCACTCTTTAATCTGAAGTCAAGAGAAATTGCTTCCCACTATTCAAAATCATACATTTTTATTGGAAATTGGAGTGTCTCTATTCACGCAACTGCTTTTCGTCTTTACAGATAAAAGGAGATAAATCGCGATGCCGACCTTAGATTCACTAGCTGCTGAGCCCTTAAATACTGTTGGAAATAGCAATAGTTTAAGCACCTTAAATTCGCTGACGAATAACCCTAGTGCCGGCAGCAGCAGTTCCAGCAAATCTAGTGCCTTCGTAGATAACAGTGGCGCAGGCAGCACCAGCAGTGCGACAACCACTTCCCCTACAGGAAGCATTACCAGCACTGAGAGAGCCTACGCTGCGGGAGCCACCTCTAGCAGCGGGAGCGCAGAAGCTTCCACTTCTTCCAGTGAGCGTCCGACCACCTACGACAGCAACGGCGACGGATATTGGCTCGGCACCAGCGACAGCGATGTGATTATATGCGATAGCGGGATCGATCGAATTTTTGCAGGAAGCGGCGACGATATTGTCACAGCTAACAGAGGTGATGATGCGATCGATGGAGGCGATGGCAACGACACTTTGCGGGGAGGGAAAGGTCAAGATTTGCTGATTGGCGGCAACGGCGACGATTTTCTTTGTGGCGACTTCGGCACCGATACATTGATTGGAGGTAGCGGCGCTGATACCTTTGCCTTTAGACCCGAAACAGCTAGTGCAGCAGCTAATCCATTGTTAGCCGATCAAGTCGTTGATTTCAATCCCGCTGAAGGCGATCGAATTGGGCTGATAGGGGGACTTTCGGTAACAGACTTGACACTCGTCGCGTTTGATACGGATGGTTCCGGTACGACAGACGCGACTCTGGTCAAGTTTAGTTCAAATAATGGCGATCGAATTTTAGCTGTTGTTTTGGGAACAGTCAACGCAGCGGGTGCAACAACTTTGAGCAATGCTGATTTTATTAGTTTGCCAAATGACATCTTGTAGCTAACCGTTAACCGTTAACACCAACTACCCCGCAGGAATCTTTAGGGGATGAAGTTAATAAAGTTATATAGGTGGAGAGAGAAAGATGAAGGACTTTTACGGGCCATTGATTGAAGCAAGTGAAATCATCGAACAACTCAGACAAGAGATGCAATTAAAAACCTTTAGTCAAAAGGTTTTGCAGAAAAAAGTTATTGAGAAAGCAGCCCGGGAGCGGGGGTTAACTGTGACTCCCGACGAAATTCAAGCTGTGGGCGACCAACTCCGCCGCGAGAAGCGTTTGGAGAAAGCGGCGGATACGATTGCTTGGCTGGTCGATCAGATGATTTCGGTAGAAGATTTAGAAGCCGGAATTTGCGAGCGGCTCCTCAGCCAAAAACTAGCCGAACAATTATTTAGCAAAGAAGTAGAAAAGATTTTTGTTCAAAACAAACTGCAATTTGATCAAATAATTCTTTATCAAATAATTGTTTCCAACCCCCAGCTTGCTCAGGAACTATTTTATCAAATTCAAGAAGGAGAAATCAGCTTTTTTGATGCTGCTCATCTTTACGACATTGACGAAAATCGTCGGCATATATGCGGTTGCGAAGGCAAAATTTATCGGTGGGGTTTAAAACCAGACATAGCCGTCGCCGTATTTAGCGCTAAACCCGGAGAAGTGATTCGTCCAATTGAAACAGATCTAGGATATCACTTGTTCCTGGTTGAAAAGTTTCTCCCGGCGGAATTAACCCCTGAACGGTATCAAGAAATATTGCACAATCTGTTTAACGAGTGGTTGGCTAACGAAGTCAACTATTTATTGTACAGTTCTAAAGTGTAGAAACTTAATTTGTCGCCCTCAAAAACCCATATATATAAATTTGCCGCAACCACATACAATGCTAAAATCTAGGGTGCTTCTGGGTAAACAGAGAGACCTAATCTCGTTTCCGGCTGCATCAATATTATTCAATCATTGGGGCGGTGCATGAGTGTAAATAGTCTCATGCGTGTGGATTTAAATATTGCTCTATCTCAGGCATCCTATTACTTACATAAAAAGTGATCTGATGAGCTAATTATAGCTCAATAATGTTCAGTTAAAAAAGTAATTTATCGCCTTCGCCGCTCACAAAAATTGAGAGCTGAAGAAAGTCTCGGTGATTGCTTCGGGGTTTCTTAGTAACCTCCCAACTGGGCGAAACATAGCGAACAATGACACCCTTAGCTAACCCCAGTTAGCTGACTTATAGCGCTCTTAAAATTACTTTTAAAATTTGAGTTTTGCCAACCCCATATACGCCAGCTAGCAAAGCCCAATGGAAAAAATGTATCGGTTAAAAACGCCACTCTAATATAGAGATTATTCCAAAAAGCTACTTTTTAAATTCTCATTTTTCCCTCCTCTCTATTAATTATCTGCGTCCATCAGAGTTCATCTGCATACATCTGCGGTTAAAAACCGACATAATTTTGCCGCCACCAAGCCCGCACAAACTTAATCTCCTCAAACGTATAACGTTCTTCCAAAAAATCATAAATTGCTCTCAGTTTCTCATCCCCCATAACTTCAATTGCGTACACTATCGCCTGCTGGCGTTCCGATTCAACCAATAAATTTATATCAACTTCCCTGCCCATTTCCATCAATTCTATCAGATGCCCAGAAATAGTATTAGGACTCATACCCCGCGCATTGGCGATTCCTTGAACTGTCAAACCTTGTCGGTATAATTCCCAGGTTTGCATCTGCGAATAAGACACAACGTTAGCAAGATTGGGAAGATTAGCGACCTCAGAAGATGCAGCACCACTTGGCAATCCTTGTTCTTGGCAAAAAGTGCGTATTGCCTCCAAGAAAACTTTGCCGTACTTATCTCGCTTGTTGCTACCAACGCCGTAAACTTCCTCGAATTCTCTGAGATTTTGCGGGCGTTTTTCTGCCATATCTCGCAAGCTTTTATCGGCAAAAACTACGTAAGGTGGCACAAATTGTTCGTCGGCAATTTGTTTGCGTAGCGTCCGCAGTACGGTAAATAAACCTTCTACTTCTACTGCCAAAGAACGAACCTTCCCCTGTACTTCCCGTTGGGGTTCAATGGCGATTTCAACTATGCGCTGACGTTTCATAATTTCCCAACTTTTTTCATTCAGTTTCAAAATGGGAAACCCGTCTGTTTTTTCGTCTAAGAAACCTTGATTTAACAGCGAGCGACTCAACTTTTTCCATTCGTCAGCACTTCTATCTTTGCCAATTCCGTAAGTAGAAAGTTGGTGGTGCTGGTATTGCAATATTTTTTGATTTTTTGAACCGCGCAGCACATCAATAATGTGATTCATGCCGAATTTTTCTTGGCATCTGGCGACGCAAGATAGAAATTTCATTGCCTCAATCGTCCAATCTTCTACTGGTTTTTGGTTGCAACAGTTATCGCAAGTACCGCAGTTTCCGGGGAATGAATCGCCAAAATAACTTAACTGGATTGTGCGACGGCAATCGCTGGATTCTGCATAGTTGATTACTCGACGTAATTGTTGGCGGGCAATTCGTTGTTCTTGCGGATCTGGTTTTTGCTCGATGATGTATTCGATGGTTTTGACATCGCCGTAGCCGTAAAATAAGCTGCAATGGGCGGGTTCGTTGTCTCGGCCTGCGCGGCCGGATTCTTGATAGTATCCTTCGAGATTCTTGGGTAAGTCGTAGTGAATTACAAACCGCACGTCGGGTTTGTTAATTCCCATGCCAAAGGCTACTGTGGCTACCATTACTTGCACGTCGTCGCGAATGAAGCGGGTTTGATTGGTTGCGCGATCGACATCGTTCATGCCGGCGTGGTAGGGTAAGGCTTGGATTCCACTTTGTTGCAATTTATAGGCAACTTCGTCCACTTTTTTGCGGCTGAGGCAATAGATAATTCCCGAACCGCCTTTTTTTTGGATAATTTGCAAAACTTCGGCAAAACTGTGCTTGGTTTTGGGGCGAACTTCGTAGTATAAATTGGGGCGGTTGAAGCTGGCGACGTGGATGTAGGGATTTCGCAGAGTTAGCTGCTGGATGATGTCTTGGCGGACGCGCTCGGTGGCGGTGGCGGTTAGTCCCATAATGGGAATGTCGGGATATCGATCGCGCACTCGCTGCATTTGCCTGTATTCTGGTCGAAAGTCGTGTCCCCATTCCGAAACGCAGTGGGCTTCGTCGATCGCAAATGCCGAAATTCCTAATTTATTTGCTACTATATCTAAAAATGGTAAAAATCTCTCACCGAGCAAGCGTTCGGGTGCAACATAGAGCAATTTAATCTTACCTTCGAGAATTGCCGTTTCACGCGATCGGGTTTCCTGAGAACTCAAAGTGCTGTTGAGAAAAGTCGCCCCAATTCCATTATCCTGCAAAGCTTCCACTTGGTCTTGCATCAGAGCAATTAACGGCGAAACAACCACCGTCAATCCCGGTTTCAACAGTGCCGGTAATTGAAAACACAAAGACTTGCCACCGCCCGTCGGCATGACAATCATCATATCCCGTTTTTGTAAAGCAGCTTCGACAATTTCCTGCTGCCCCGGACGGAAAGAGTCATAGCCAAAAAAATGTTTAAGAGCTTGTTCCAGGGACAGTGGCACAGAAGATATTGGCGGATGAGACGCTGACATTTGCAGTAGTTGGTTGTTGGCTTCTCAACTATTCTATGCCTTTTGAGGACAAATACAGTTACAATAATTGAGAATCTCAATTTAAGCAGAAAAACTGATGCCGAAAGCAATTTGGAATGGTGCCGTTTTGGCCGAGAGCGACAAGTGTGAAATTGTAGACAATAACTATTATTTCCCCGCCGATGCCATCAACCGTGAGTATTTCAAGGACAGCAGCACTCACACTACTTGCGGTTGGAAAGGTGTTGCTAGTTACTACAGTGTCGAAGTCGGCGGACAAGTTAATAAAGATGCTGCTTGGTACTATCCAACTCCGAAAGATGCTGCTAAAAATATTGCAGGATATATTGCTTTTTGGAAAGGAGTTAAGGTAGAGGCTTAAAGCAATTTTGAGTTAAAAAATGGGGCGGAGTTTTTGCAATTTTTGCGCTTAACCCGCCCCTTAAAATTTTAATCCTTTTCCCAAGCTGCGACAGCTTCCGAACCCAAACCACGACGAACAACAATCGGTTCGCTTGCTGTCAAGTCGAGAATAGTAGAAACTTGATATCCTGGATCGGAACCGTCATCGACAATGACATTCACTAACTTGGACAAACAGTCAAAAAGTTCAGCTTTGCCAAAGCTTTCTGCTTTGGCTGCAGGCACTGGTGCTGCACCTTCATCATCAGTGGTAATGTGAGCGGATGTTGAAATAATCGGATTTCCCAAAGCTTCCAACAGTGTAAAACAAAGCGGGTGGTCGGGAACTCGAATTCCCGTGGTTTTGCGTTTTGGGGTCATTACCAACCGTGGTACTAACTTGGTAGCTGGCAGCAGAAATGTGTAAGGCCCAGGTATTAACCGCTTGATAATTCTGTATGCTTCATCGCTGACGGCTGCATAGTCGGCGATATTTGACAGAGAGGAACACAAGAACGTTAAAGGCTTATCATTGGATAGTTGCTTGATCTTCCTGACTCGTTCTACTGCAGACTTGGAGTTGATATCGCAGCCGATCGCGTAAACTGTATCTGTCGGATAAAGCATCACTGCCCCATCTTTCAGAGCTTTTTTAATTTTCTCGATCCGGTCTCTTTGGGGTGCAACTGGATGCACTTCGTAAATAGTTGCCATGTTAAGATATTGCAGGCTAAGTGGGCGATCGAAATATCGAGTGAAACAATCAATGCTAAAAATTAATTGTTAACAATGAATAAAATAGCTTATTTTGACTGTCCAACCGGCATTGCTGGCGATATGTGCATCGGAGCTCTCATCCACGCCGGCGTTCCTTTAGACTACCTAATCGAAAATCTCAATTTGCTCGGCATTTCGACAGAGTACCAGTTGCGGACGGAATTAGTCCACCGGAATACTCAACAAGCAACTAAATTTTATGTCGATTTAGCTGCGGATTTGTCGTTAAAACCCAAAAATCCCGCTACCGAACTCGATCCCTCGGAAACGGAATCCCCTACTTTTGACGCCCGCGGCCACCATCATCACGGGGAAGAACATTCTCACAGTCACGGGGAAGAAGATGCAGAAATTAGCCACACTCATCATCGCCACTTGCCCGAAATTGAGCAAATCATCGTCTCTGCAAAATTGCCTCCGCGCGTGGAAGCTTGGAGTTTGGCCGTATTTGGTAAATTAGCAGAGGCAGAAGGTGCCGTACACGGTATCCCCGCAAGCGAGGTTCACTTTCACGAGGTGGGGGCGACGGATGCAATTATTGATATTGTCGCTACTTGTTTGGGTTTGGATTGGTTGGATATTCAGGAGTTTTACTTTTCGGCGATGCCGACTGGTGGCGGTACGGTGAAGGCTGCACACGGCCGATTAGCGGTGCCGACGCCGGCGGTGATGCGGTTGTGGGAAACGCACCGCGTGCCGGTTTATAGCAATGGGATCGATCGCGAATTGTGCACTCCTACGGGAACTGCGATCGCCTGTACTCTCGCCTCTGCTTTCGGGCCGCCACCGTCGATGCAAGTTCAGGCGATCGGTTTGGGTGCAGGTTCTCGAAACCTGGCAATTCCTAATATTTTGCGCCTCTGGATTGGGGAGAAGTCTGAAGGGGAGAGGGGGAGAGTGGGAGAGTGGGAGAGTGGGAGAAAGACGGCTACTAATTCCCCATTCCCGATGCCCAATGCCCAATGCCCAATGCCCAATTCCATAGAAACTATTACGGTACTGGAAACGCAAATTGATGATTTGACTCCGCAGGCGATCGGCTATGTTTTTGATGCTTTGTTTGCCGCCGGAGCTCTGGATGTTTTCACTGCCCCAATTGTGATGAAAAAGTCGCGGCTGGGGGTTTTGTTAACTGCGATTTGTCATCCAGAATTTGAGGATGCTTGTGAAGCTGTGATCTTTCGCGAAACTACTACTCTGGGAATTAGGCGATCGACTCAACAGAGAACTATTTTGCACCGGGAAATCCAGATAGTTCAAACAGAATACGGCGAAGTCAAGATAAAAATTGCGAAGTCTGGAGAAACGATTGTTAATGTACAGCCGGAATACGAAGATTGCGCGGAAATTGCCAGAATTAAAAATATTAGCTGGCGCGAAGTTCACCGCTTGGCGCTGCAAAGTTGGTACGATCGCACTTAATCAATTACAGTGACTTACATGAGAAATTTAGTCCCTGACGGGCTGACAACCCGTCAGACTCAGCAGTATTGTGGAATATCTAAATCAGAAGAATCAAAACCTCTGATATTGTGTCGGGTAGATTACCCCTAATAAGGTAGGGTCGGGTTTACAAAAAATATCTGCCAATAATTGACAATCTCAAAAACCCGCCCTTTTAATCGCTTTTTCTTCAAGCTATTCTAGAAACATACTTGATTCTCGATCGCATTATGGTTGCCTTACCCGATCGCCTATCGATGAGCGTAGAAGAATACCTGGCTTGGGAACCCACCCAAGAGGAACGTTACGAGTATTGGGATGGCGAAGTCGTCGCCATGAGTGGCGGCACCCGCAATCACAATCGAATTGCCTTCAACTTCTCTAAGCTCCTGGATGATGCCCTTGTCTATCGCCCTTGCGAGGTGTACATCGCAGATGTAAAAGTCCAAGTGGAACCAGGACAAAAGTATTTTTATCCTGATGTTGTAGTAACTTGTGATGACCATGATGACGATCCGCAATTAGTGCAATTTTCTTCCTTAATTATCGAAGTTTTATCGCCTTCCACAGAAGCAGCAGATCGCGGTCTTAAATTTGCTAAATACCGCCAATTCTCAACACTGCAAGAGTATGTCTTGGTGCAAGTTGAACAGCCAGGAGTAGAGATGTTTCGGCGCAATCACCAGGGGCAATGGGTTCTCTCCGAGTATGGTTTAGGCGATTCCTTGCAACTTGAATCGGTGAATCTAGAAATTGCGATCGCCGATTTATATCGCCAAGTACAATTTTCTTAAAAATTTCGCTGTCAAGGGATAGGATATTAATGATCCTAGCGATTTTTTTAAGTATTTGAACGAACCGCGAAGACGAGAAGAGCGCGAATAAAGAACAGTATCTTCTTCTTTCTCTTTATTCGCGTCCGCGTGCCTCGCGGTTCATTTAATCTTACTCCAGATTCGTAAAAACCCGGTTTCTGGGCCCCGATGCGTAAGTCCTATTTAAACAAACTGACCCGTTGGAGTCGATCGCACCAGACGAATTCCAATCACCGACGGCATAGGCGAACGACGCCGATCGTTCTCAATATTACTCGGCCACAAACTGCCGCGAGACACACTCCGAGTCTGATTGAAAACAGCACCGTTCAAATCCAACATTTCAATTTGCCGACTCAGTACAGTACCATCATCGATCGGGCAATCTTCTCCAGGATGCTGCACCGAAAGCAACAGCGTATCTCCCACAAAAGTCGGCCCCGTCATTTCGCACCGATTCGGGCCGTAAGCAAACGGAATTACAGTTCCTGCATTCGGCCCAGAAGTGGGAATATAAAACAGCCAATTGTTGCCGAAAACACCAGTCAAATCTGACACATTTCCAGTCTTGTTGTGGTCGATCGTCGTTGGCTTTCCACTCGCACCCACATCAAAACCGTTGTGCGTGCTCGTAGACATATCAGTCACGCCCCAAATATTGCCTTGAGCGTCAAAATCCAAATTGTCGGCACTAGCAAATCCCGACCCACCTACCGAACCCGCTTCTCCGCCTTGAGCCAAACGTTGCCAGCGGAACGTCAAACCTGCACCGTCGGGACTGTCTTCAATTATTTTGTAAAGTCCTCCCGACTGCTGGGTGCTGTTGACGGCGCTACTGTATTTAGCAACAGTAAAAATGCGAGAATCTGGATAGCCGTCGCTTCCCGGTGCGGCGTCAGTATAAGCAATGAAAACTTCCTTAGTAGTAGGATGAACTTCCAAATCTTCCGGCCGCGCCGTCGGGGTGCCACCAATTAAATTAGCAGCTAAGAAAGCATCAACTAAAACCGCACCTTGGCTGCTGTAGAAATTAGCCAGAGTTTTATTTTGGTAGCCCGGAAGTGCTGTTTCTTCATTGGTTGTATCTACTACAAAAGAACCGCCGTCTTCGGTTTGACCAGCAATTCCGGCGCGTTTTGGCAAGCGAGTAGCGGCATCTCTTTGAGCTTTGCCAAAACTTGCTAATTCCGCCTCGCCAACTTTAGAAGGACGCACTGGATTTGTCTGGCTATTTATAGTTAGTGGCAGCCATCTTCCAGTACCGTTGCGGTTATATTGGGCCACGTACAAAACCCCATCTTCAAACAAGCGGCTGTTGGTTTTATCTGCGGGATTTGTGACACTACCGTTGCTGACAAATTTCCAGGTGTGTCCGCCGCGCCGATCGTCCCCCATGTACACTACTAATGTGCGGCCGGCTTCGGCGCGAATGGCGACGTTTTCGTGGCGGAAACGGCCCAACCATGTGTGCTTCCGGGGGCGGAAACTTGGATCTTGAGGATCGACTTCTACCATCCAGCCGTATTTTTCGCCGACTAAGCCGAATTCCTCACCCGTAGTACCCTTGGCGTAGCCAGTTTGGCCACCGTTGGGTTTGATGTTTTCCTGAACTCCCACGAAGAATAGTTCGCTACCTTGAAAATTTTCTTCGGCTGAGAGGATTGTGCCCCAAGGGGTTGTGCCGCCGGAACAGTTGTAAGCTGTACCGATGATGCGGTTGCCGAGTCCGTCGGTGTTGACTTGCGCGAAGACTTGGGTAGCTGCAGGGCCCGTGCCCGTGAGGTATTCGTTATCCCCTTGTCTGGTTCCCCAGGAGGTGACATCTTTGTATTTGTCGGTACGCTGGCTGTTGATTGCGAGGCCGGAAAGTCCGTGGATACGGCGGTTGAGGGAGTCGCCGGCGATCGCCCCAAAGCGTCCGTTGGCTTGTTTGGTGATGCGGACGATCGAACCACCCATATTGTAAAGAAATTCGCCAAGGGTAGCCTGATTTTTTACAGATAAGTCTATACCGAGGACGGCGCGATCGGTCGCCGGAAATGATGCCAAGTCTGACGGCAATTCCGGTGCCACTTTCGACATCGGGAAGGATACGTACTCGTGGTTAACCCAGAGATAACCGTCGTCACTGCTGCCGCGAAGGCCTACAAAGCCTGTGTAGTCGTTGTTGTAGCCGAAATAGTCTGCCGGATCGGGAAAAACTCGATCGCCCCAGCGGAGAATCACATACCGTTCGTATTCCGGCGGTACAACCACATCGTCAACAACGTTGTAGCTGGTTAATTTAGTATTCTGCGAGGCAGGCATCACGGTTCCCTGTCCGTTTAAGCCCGTCGGCATAAAGCTGGGAAGTTCTCGATAAATCGGCAGCGGGTGGGGCAGTCTTAACGGAGTGAAAGATAGCGGAACTACAGCTTCGGCCGAGGTGGAATTGATGCCGAATAGTGTTTTAGTTAGTTGAGGGGCAAGCACAGTGGTAGCTGCACTGCTGCCGAAGAAAATTAGCAGTTGTCGGCGAGTTATTTTAGACATAAATTCCTTTTCAAACCAACATCTCTAATCTGATGATTCCGTATGAAACTATATCACTGTTCAATTAAGGGAAGTTAACCTCAAGGTTAATTAAAATTGGGAGATATTTAGGTTAACAACAAGTTAAATATTGTAATTGGCAATTGGTAATTGGGAATAGAGAGAGAGAGATTCAGGAAAAAATATCTATCCGTGTATCCGTGATTTCCGTGTCGTGCTGTTGGTTATTTGTTATTTGTTATTTGTTATTTGTTATTTGTTACCAATGCCCAATGCCCAATGCCCAATGCCCAATGCCCCATTACCACTATTTTAATCATCTCGAAAACCCGGATCATTTTCTCGCGATGTCGATCGACTAGGCGCAGGTACATTAATCACTTGCGAAAACCCAGAATTTGCGGACGAAATATTGCTGTCTCTGAATCCCAGCAGCAATTGAGCATCGGCAAAATACCTAGTCCACTGTTCGATTCTCGCATCTTTTTGCCAGTCGTGGCGGGATACTCTCGATCGCAAAACTGGAACTCTTTGTCGGCTGCGATCGGCTGTAATGATGATTGTAACTTCTGTTAATGCTGGATTTTCTTGAAACTCGCGGGCGATCGACTCTTTCGCTAAATCTTCCGCCTGCTGCACTAAACTCGCAAAAGATTGACTGCCGTCCGAATCTAGGGTAAGGTAGCGCTCTTTTGTTTCAGCCAAAGCTATCGATATACTTGCTGTTAAGCTGATAATTGCTAGAATGACGGCCGACAATAAGCGTAGGTACAAATTCATTATGTTTGAAACTAAATACTAACACTTGTCAATCATAATCAATAAAAATTAACATCTTATTAAGTTATGATTAAAATAATATTTTGTATAATCAGATTTTGCGGACAATAGGGCTTGTAAGCTAGATAACTAAATCTTTCTTTATTCTTGCTTTTTCCCCCTTCCCTCTTCCTTCTTCCGACTTCCCTCTTCCTTCTTCCTGACATCCGTGACATCCGTTACACAATCCGTTGCCGAACCTTCTTCTTTATGAAACTCACAAAAAGTGCGATCGCCCTCGGTAGCAACTTAGGCGACTCCCTCGCCACACTCTCTAGCGCGATCGTAACCCTCAACAACACCCCAGGAATAGCAGTAAAATCTCATTCAAGCTGGTATCAAACCGCCCCCGTGGGGCCGCCGCAACCCGATTACATCAACGCCTGCGCCATCCTAGAAGTTGCGCTACAACCAGAACAATTGCTAGCAAAATTATTAGAAATCGAGATAAAATTTAATCGAATTCGCCGAGAAAAATGGGGGCCAAGAACCCTCGACCTAGATTTGCTGCTGTACGACAATTTAATCCTAGAAACTCCGACACTGACTCTACCTCATCCCCGGATGACCGAAAGAGCTTTTGTATTAGTACCTTTAGCAGAAATTGCCCCGGATTGGGTGCATCCGGTGACGAAAAGTGCGATCGTCCAACTCCTGCAAACCGCAGACTGTTCCGGAGTGCAAAAATTGCAACTGTAAAAATTGAGTACAATTCAGGGATCGTACCAGTTTCAAAAAAAATGCAACCGTAGGTAAGCTCCAAACTGTGATAGTTATCAGTCATTCCCAATCAAAAATCAAAAATCAAAAATCAAAAATCCTATGATATCGCCTATGATGTCTTAAATCGGTGCCATCAAACATTATTCGCTTGTCGCTTATGTCGATCGGTCAAGAACTACCCCAACTCCTCAAACAACGCCTATTTTACCAAGGGCGCAAATTTAACTTTGACGTAGCTACTCTCCGTCTTCCCAACGGTTCCGAAGGCGAGTGGGAATGTATTCGCCACCCGGGCGGAGCACTTGCAGTTCCCGTCACACCCGAAGGTAAACTCGTCTTGGTACGCCAATATCGCTTTGCCACAAAAGGGCGAATTTTAGAATTTCCCGCTGGTACAGTCGAAATCAATGAAAATCCCGCCGAAACTATTAAACGCGAAATCGAAGAAGAAACCGGATATCGCGCCGGAAAATGGCAGAAATTAGGGCAATTTTTTCTCGCCCCCGGTTATTCCGACGAAATCATTTATGCTTTTTTAGCCCAAGATTTGGAAAAACTGGAACAGCCGCCAGCACAAGACGATGATGAAGACATTGAAACAGTTTTATTCACCCCTGAAGAATTAGAAAAAGCTATCTTAGCTGGGGAACCAATTGACGCGAAATCAATTTCTAGCTTTTTCTTAGCCCGTCCATTTTTGAGTTAAATAGCACGGACAGAAAAAACCCGGTTTCTTATAAAAATCGTGCGTCAAACCGATAAATCTTAACTTAGAAACCGGGTTTTTGAACCCGCGTGTGTCCAGGACTGTAAAATCTAAAATCTAAAATCTAAAATCTAAAATCGAATGTCTGATATATCCAATCTAATTTTATTTTGGCACCGCCGCGACTTGCGTATTTCTGACAACATCGGACTGGCAGCAGCGCGCCAGCAAAGCCCGAAAGTAGTCGGAATTTTTTGTCTCGATCGCAATATCCTAAATCGCGATGACGTAGCGCCAGCTAGAGTCACCTACATGATCGGCTGCTTGCAAAAACTCTCCTCGCGTTACAGGGAATCAGGCAGCCAATTGCTGATAATTCAAGATGATCCGATCCTAGAAATACCAAAATTAGCAACAGCTATAAATGCTCAAGCAGTATTTTGGAACTGGGATGTAGAACCCTACGCAAAACAGCGCGATCAGTCCGTATCAAACGCCCTCCAACAAGCAGGAATTCAAGTTCAAAATTTCTGGGATCAACTGCTGCACGCCCCAGATGAAATTCGCAGCGGTACAGGGACTCCCTACACAGTTTATACACCATTTTGGAAAAAATGGAACAGTAAACCTAAAGCCCAACCAGTAGAGACACTGCCGATAACTTATCTGGAATTAATGACCGACTTAACCGCCGAAGAACAAGCAATCGCCAACCAAGCAGGTGCAATGGAAACAGTGCCAACAGCGTTGAGTTTGGGATTTATTTGGGAAAATCCATTAGTAATAGAACCCGGAGAAGATGCAGCGCAACAAAAATTAGAAGAATTTTGCGATCGGGCAATTTACCAATATCAAGGACAGCGCAATTTCCCCGCCATTAACGGCACATCTCAACTCAGCGCAGCCCTCAAATTTGGTGCAATAGGCATCCGCACTGTTTGGCAAGCTACGCAGATAGTAATGGACACTTGCCGCAGCGAAGAAGCGTCTACAAGCATCCGTACTTGGCAACAGGAAATAGCGTGGCGGGAATTTTACCAACACGCTATGTATAATTTTCCAGAATTAGCAGACGGCCCCTATCGTCAAGCATTCAAAGACTTTCCTTGGGAGAACGATGAAAAACTCTTTCAAGCTTGGTGTCGAGGCAAAACTGGCTATCCTATTATCGATGCAGCAATGCGGCAGTTAAATGAGACAGGTTGGATGCACAATCGCTGCCGCATGATAGTCGCCAGTTTCCTCACCAAAGATTTAATTATTAACTGGCAATGGGGGGAAAAATACTTCATGCAAAAATTGATAGATGCCGACCTTTCTGCTAACAACGGCGGCTGGCAATGGAGCGCATCTAGTGGCATGGATCCGAAACCTTTGCGAATATTCAATCCGGCGAGTCAAGCTCAGAAATTTGACCCTGAAGGGGAATATATTCGGCACTGGGTTCCAGAATTGCGTCGCGTTGATACTAAAGCTTTGCTAACAGGAAATATTTCCCCTTTAGAACGCCGACTTCTTCATTATCCCTCTCCGATCGTAGATCACAACGAGCAACAGCGCAAGTTTAAGGAACTGTACAGCCAGCAAAAAAATTAAACATCACACCGAGAATCCCGACTTGTTCAAGAAGTCGGGGTTCTAGCTGACATTATGACATACGATTTACGCAATCATCCCAGGTATGGGGGCAACCACGGGGGTTTGACCCTACAAAACATATATATTGAGGCTGAGCCTAAGTCCTGTTACCTACCTAATTAATCTGTGATATCATGTTCTATTAATTAGCATTAAAAAAGTTTTTTGTAGTAAGGACTTTAGTCCTATCGTCACTCTAGTTGAGGGCGGTCGTCCTCACTAAAAACTATTAAGGGTTATATAACGGAGAAATTTTCATGATTCAAACCATAATCAAATCGATAACATTTGAAGAATTTTTGGAATGGTATCCAGATGGAACAGGACGTTTCGAGCTACGCAATGGAGTAATAGTTGAGATGAACCCAAATGGCGAGCATGAGGAAGTTACAGGTTTTCTCATCCGAAAAATTAACGTAGAAATTGACCGTTTAAATCTTCCTTATGTAACACCGTCAACTTATTTTGTCAGACCTCCAGAAACGACCACGGGCTACCAGCCTGATATCATAGTCTTAGACAAAACAGCTTTAATTTCAGAGCCACTCTGGAAAAAATCATCAGTTATTTCTCAAGGTAGCTCTGTCAAGCTTGTTGTCGAAGTAGTTAGCACTAACTGGCAAGATGATTACCTAGTAAAAGTGGCTGAGTATGAAAGATTGGGTATCCCGGAATACTGGGTTGTGGACTATGCTGCTTTGGGCGGCCGGCGGTTCATAGGTAATCCCAAACAGCCTACTGTCTCGATTTACCAGTTGGTTGATGGGGAGTACCAGGTTAGCCAGTTCCGAGAGGGCGATACGATTATTTCGTCTGCCTTCGGGGAACTTAATCTGACTGTTGAGCAGGTTTTTAGCTCTATAACTTAAATAAATCGGAGGTTGAAATGGTAACGCTGCAATTAAGACAAATCAGTGTACCCCCAGGACATAGAGTGCTGTTCCATGATGTCAACTGGCAGGAATTTGAAGCAATTTTAGAAGAGCTGGGAGAACACCGTGGCTCTAGAATAGCTTACAGTCAAGGAACTTTGGAGATTAGGATGCCACTACCAGAACATGAGAAAGCTAAAATCATTATTGGCTATTTAGTGAAAATTCTGTTTGAGGAACTAGAAATCGAATTTGAACCATTTGGTTCGACGACTTTCAAGCGAAAAAGTATGTTACAAGGAATTGAACCTGATGAATGTTTTTACATTCAGAATTACGCTCTAATGATTGGTAAAAAGCGGATCGACTTAACTGTAGATCCGCCGCCTGACTTAGCAATTGAAGTCGATATAACTTCCAAAACTCAACTCGATGCTTACGAAGCTTTGGGAGTACCTGAAATCTGGCGCTATGAAAATAAGAAGCTTCAGATTAATGTGCTTCAAGATGGGAAATATGTTGAAGCTGAAATTAGTCCGACTTTTCCCAATCTGCCAATTATTGAAGCTATTTCTCACTATTGCGAACAAAGCCAAACAGTGGGTACGAGTCAAACTCTCAGATTGTTTCGGAAGTGGGTTAAAGACCAAATACAAAATTGATAGGAAATCCCTATTTCCCGCACTGGCTGTCAGAAGTCCAGCTTATTTACGATCGCCAAAAAGCCCAGTTTATGACAGCAAGCCTCCTAATTCCGTTGTATTGTTAATTTCGCTTTTGGGAAATAGAGAGAGTGTAAGGGTGTTGACCTTGAGCTCGATCGCCCACAAAAATAACATAAGTCCCCTTGTCCCCATAACCGGAAAATTCTACATTCCCCGCAGCAGCATTCGCCGGCAGCACGCAGAAACGCCCCCTCGGCCCCTGAATCATCAAACTCGGAGCTCCAGCAGTTTGTACTGCAATCCGCCAGTAAGGCAAATCCTGCGTTACTTCAATGACGTGGTTCGGCCCTTGAGAGACAAAACCGCAGTCGCCGCTATTGTTCGGGCCGCCGGAAACTCCAGAAACTCCCAGCGGTTCGGGAAATCCCGGAGCAATTTGTAGCGGTTGGCTCCGAAGGGCACCGGCATCCGCTAAAATCATTGCCAAGGCTACGGTCACGATCGAGCTAAACCACAGTTTGCCGCGATCGCCCGGATAATTTATCTTCATGTTTCCTCACACAATGGCATTTGGTTCTAGTTCTTTGACGGTAGGGGATAATTGCGGTTCCAAACACATTAATCTAAAATAACTTCGGAATTTTTTTATGAATCCTCAAAATAACTTCAATTGGCAGCAAGCGTTCGGAGAACTAAAAGCTAAAGTAGAACGATCGCCGCTCATCACACAAAATTCAGACAGCTATCAAGCCGTCGGAACCTTATACAATCAATTACTCGACAAGTTTCAAAGACTCCCCAAACCTGGGCAGGTGGCAGCCTTTGCCGTCGGAGCGATAATTGTCCTGACAGTCTTCAATAGTGTCGTACAGCTAATTTCAGCGCTGATGACTCTTGCCGTTCTCGGAGTGCTAATCTACATAGCGTATAAATTGGCAATTTCCCCCCAGTCCTCAAATACTAACGACAAATAATAGGAATTTCTAAATATGGCTAACCCCACCGCGCCCAGCGGCATCAATCAACCAGATCCGTCTTGGCAAACACAATCCAAGCAAATGCCACTGCTGGTTCGCAGGTGCGGCGCTTGGGCTGTGGAAATTTCGTTAATTGCGGCCAGCGCCCTCGTTCCCTTCAGTATCGGGGCATTGGTCAACAAGGAAACTGAAACCGTGCCGCTCAATTCCTCTGTAGCAGCAGCATCCGAAACCGTCGCCCGTACCTTGGGCATACCCGTGCGCGATCGCAGCCCCAGAGTCGCACCCCTAACTAATCTATTCTGGTCAGGGGCACTGCTGGCACCGGCAGTTTTAGCGGGGTGGCAACTGTTTTTGCTCGCCAGAACAGGTCAAACTCTCCCCAAACGCTGGTTCGGCGTCAAAGTTGTCACAGCGTCGGGTACTCCTCCGGGTTTTGGACCCGTCCTAATTCGCGAAAGTTTGGGGCGCTGGGGAGTGCCTCTGGGCGTCGCTTACGGCATTTGGCGCTTGAGCGGTGCGTTTCCGGATTTGCTGATTTTAGGGGGGCTGAGTGGCTTGGCAATGCTCGCAGACGGCGCGGTTGCGTGGCGTTACAAACGGCAAGCGGGACACGATCGCCTCGCGAATACTTTGGTCGTCAACGCTCGATCGAATCAACTGTCTGACAATCCTGTCAAGAGTCCAGATTGGACTGAGGAAGACGCGCAGATTGCGGCTTTGGTTGTGACTCCACAAAGCGGCCTGAAAACAAATGCCAGTTTGTGGAATTGGATGCGCCAACACCCAGGCACAACTTTAGTGATAGTTACCGTCGGCAGCGCCGGATTGATTTTAACTTTGTTTGTCGGCACTCTCATCTACACTCAAAGTCAAGCAAATTTGCGGGATTCCCGGCAGCGGAACGACGAATTATTTGTCGCTTTAGTCAGCAAATTGTCTCCCACATCGGCTAGCGGGGCATCGGGCAGGCGATCGGCAATTTTGGCTTTGGGGGCCGTGGAAGACTCCCGCGCCGTACCTCTGCTAGCGGATTTGCTCGCTCAAGAAGACAACCGCGCCATGCTGGACGCGATCCAGCAAGCTTTAGTCAGTAGCGGCCCGAAAGCTTTGCCTGACTTGCAGCGGTTGAATCAGGCCCTCAGCAACGACCTCGATTCCCTGCGCTTTGGCGGCAAGGCCCCGGAACGCGAGTTAGCGGCCGCCCGCCAGCGAACAGTACAAAGGGCGATCGGCAAAATTCTCACAGTGTATAGCAGCCAACTCAAGGGCGTGGATCTCAGCCGCACGGATTTAGCTCAAAGTCCTGCCGGCCCATCTCAGTTTACTTTAGTTTTAAACAAAGTTGACTTGTCGGGAATTAAGTTGAGAAATGCCAATTTAACCAATGCCAGCTTGCAGGGAACTCGCTTTTACGGCACCGGCGAAGACAGGCGTCCGGGTACATTTGACGATTGGATTTCTGACTTGAGCGGCGCTAATTTGGAAGGAGTAAATTTGACCGGGGCGTCTTTGAACAGTGCTGTAATGAACGGGACTAATTTTGTGCGCGCTGTCATGAACAAAGCTAATTTGTCAAACGGCAATTTGAATTCAGCTAATTTCAGCAGTGCTATTTTAATTGGAGCAAATTTACAGGAAGCACTGTTAAAAAATGCCCGTTTTACCGGAGCAGATATAGGAAGTGCGAATTTTTCGCGAGCAGATTTGTCAGGTGCGCGTTTGGGCAAAGTGAAGGCTCAAGGCGCTCAGTTGTCCTTGACAAATTTGTCTAAATCGGAATGGCAAGGTGCTGATTTATCCGGTGCTGATTTGAGCGGCGCAAACTTACAAAATGCCAATTTGACTTCGACTAAACTCGCCAACGTGAATTTAAAAGATGCTCAGTTGCAAGATGCCAATTTTCGGAATGCGGAGGTGAGTTCGGTTGATTTTAGGGGCGCGAATTTAGCGGGAGCGGATTTTAAAGGCGCTGTGTTTCTAGGGAAGGCAGCTTCGGATCAATTTATTCAAAGTCCGACTGGTAGTAAATCCGGTCGATTCCTAGGAGTTGATTTTGCGGAGGCTAAGAATTTAGATAAAAGTCAAATTGCTTACATTTGTTTGCAGGGGGGAAGTCATCCGAAGTGCCCGCAGAAGAAGTAAGGATTGGTTGTTAACGAGTAGGCTAAGACAGTTGATCAACGAACAGGTAGGGTAATTATGAGCGTTAAGCGAATCATTTATCTCATCCTAGCAATTCTGGGCCTTGTACTGCCTTGGTACTATAACTTGCAGTTTTTTAGCAATGCTGGCTTGCTCGACTTTGTAAACGAGAGTTCGGCTAATCTTGCTGCGAAATCGGTAAGCTTAGATTTGTTTATCGCAACTGTAGCAGGAAGCACTTGGATGTACGCTGAGTCAAAACGATTCGATATAAGTTTTGTAGGGCTGTACATACTTCTGGGTTTGCTTGTTTCGTTTTCCTGTGCTTTCCCGCTTTTCTTGTTTGTGCGGGAAACCAAGCTGGAAAAATCAAGCGAAGTCTCAAGTTGAAAAGTTGTTTAACAGATGAGTGCGGCGCAGCACAATAATTCGGTGCAGGCGATCGAGCTATTATATAATTTCGGGTAAAATCACCGTTATAGGTTTGTAGTGACGACGGAAGTGCTCAGAATTTTATGAGGATTAAATTCCTCACTACAAACCAACTTAATGGTTGTCATTCGATGTGGCATAATACTAATAGCAATTTCACTCATTTTTTGCTAAAAACTTTTGGCTTGAGTTTCCTTCCCCCTAGCAAACCTACTACTGAATTGTTTATTGAAGTTGCTCTTAAGCTGCTACACATTTAAATTGAATCTAGAGACGGGCAGGATGCCCGTTCCACAATAATTGTATAAAAATTGACTTTCACATTAGATGCACAACAGCTTAAATCGTTCCTGGTTGCATCGTTATTTGTTCAAATGTCCAAACAGTCCGTTGTCCCGAAATCATAATTTTAGTCAACAGTCAACAGTCAACAGTCAACAATCATGAGCAATGCAACCGGAATTGATATTACGCAATAGCATCCGAACTGGCCAGAGTCTCGAATTGCGCCAATAGCATTGCATCACCACTATTTGGAGCTCCAAAAATTTTAGGTAACTGGCCTGTTTCAGCGAGAACTTGTCTCACTTCTCGGTTAGATACATCGGCTAGATTTTTGTTATTTAGAATGGCATTAACCGCAGCGATACCCACACCTTGACCAACTGCGGCGTTGAATTCCACAATTCTGCCTACAGAACAGGCAAATCCTTCAAATCCAGAACAGGGACTTACCACTGCCAGGTTAGGAACGTTTTTAATTAATGCGTGGCGGATGCCAACATTAAAGATAGGGTGTTTAAAACTCAGACTTTTAAACCATCCTAGACGAGTTGCTTGATCGCGAATACCCGGGATGCCTCCCCGTACATCAAAATGATAGCTAAATGTTGCCAGGGCTTCATTAGCAGGTACGCCACCTAACAGCATTTGTGCGCCAGTTAAAGGTTCTACAACTCCCGTCACATTGCCAGCGTGTCTGATATAAAGTTCTGAGGCCGAAGTAACAGAAGTAGCGCCCAAACTCTTCAGCCAAGTTGTAATAAATAAAATCTCTCTTTGCATATTAGCCGTGGGTTTGCTCCCGTTTCTAGCTAAGGCTTCCGCTTCGCTGGCGGTGACTGCAAATAAAAGCGCATTCCACGAAAGTCTGTCATTTGGAAGTATGGCTATATTTCCCTCATCTAAAATTACGCCAGTTTCAGAAAAAGATAGTTTTCTTCCCCTAAAGGAGTGGTAAGCTACAGACAGAGCCGGCGAACGAACATCGATGTAATCGTTACCCGCCCACAGAGTTTTGAGATTGCCTTGAGTGTCTTTCATTTCCCGCCGGAGTTCTTCTGCTAGTTGGGCATCCTTGTCAGCAGCGTACAGCAAAAATTTTTGACTCTCTGAATCGGCCAGGTTGGTGAAGCGTTTTAGATAAATGTAATCGAGTTCTTTCAGTGCTCTTGCACTGAGTCCTTGGGTTTCAAAAACGAGGGTGACTGGAAGTTCTGAGTTAGGCAGACCAAATGTTTCAAATCCCTTCAGCTTTCTCACACCTGCTGCTTGAGCTAATTCGGCATTGACAGTGGCATCAATAAATTGCTTGCCGGCATAAACTACGCCTTTAGAGGTGGTTATACTGGCAATTTTTTGGCCTTCTTTAGTGACTGATTGAATTTCTACTTTGCTGAGGAGATCTGCCCCAGCTTTTACCAGCATTTCTTTCAGCGCTGCACTGGCTTTGCGGGGGTCAAGTGCAATTGCCTTAACGCCGGATTTTTGTAAGAATTCTTTATAGATTGTCGCCGGTGAACCAAAGGTATCTAACTTTAAAGATTGTTGAAGTTCTTCACTAATCTGACTTCTATCTAAATAAGCAAGACCGCCTCTTACCAAATGCCCGCCAATTCCTTCTTGCAAGCTTGCTTTCGACATCAGTAGAATTCGCGGATAACGCTTTGTTCGGCGAAGATATTCTCTGGAGGCAGAGATAACAGCTAGAACTCCTGGAACTTCATCACCAAAACAGATGACATCGTAAGAACGCACATCCATGACCATTATTTAATAACCTCTCGTGATTTTCATATTTTAGAGCTAAATTTCAATGTTTTTTTACCGAAAGACGCGTTACAGACTGCAGAACAAGGCAAAAAACCCGATTATGAAGGTTGTGATGCGTCCAGGACTAATTAAAATTGCTATAGCAATCCTAAATGAATCGTAAATTTTTTACCCCACCCCAACCCTCCCCGAACTCGCGGGGAGGGAGTAAGAAATTCACAAATGATTTAGGATTGCTATATTACGCAACAGCATCCGAAGTGACAAGATTCTCGAATTGCGCCAATAGGATTCCATCAGCATTATTTGCCACTCCAAAAATTCTAGGTAACTGACCTGTTTGGGCGAGAACTTGTCTCACTTCTCTGTTAGATACATCGGCTAGATTTTCTTTATTTAGAAGGGCATTAATCGCAGCGATACCGACGCCTTGACCAACGGCGACGTTGAATTCAACAATTCTGCCTGCAGAACAGGCCAACCCTTCAAACCCAGAACAGGGACTGACCACTGCCAGGTTAGGAACGTTTTTAATTAATGCGTGGCGGATGCCAATATTGAAGGTAGGCTTTTTAAAAACCATACTTTCAAACCATCCTAGACTGCTTGCTTTCTCGTTAATACCTTCGATACCTCCGCGGATATCAAAATAATAGCTAAATGTTCCCAGTGCCTCATTAGCAGGTACGCCACCTAACAGCATTTGTGCGCCAGTTAAAGGTTCTACAACTCCCGTCACATTGCCGGCGTGTCTGATATAAAGTTCTGAGGCAGAAGTAACAGAAGTAGCCCCCAAACTCCTCAACCAAGCTGCAAGAAATAATATCTCGTTTTGCATATTAGCCGTGGGTTTGCTCCCGCTTCTCGCTAAGGCTTCCGCTTCGCTGGCGGTGACTGCAAATAAAAGCGCATTCCACGAAAGTCTTTCATTTGGAAGTATTGCTATATTTCCCCGATCTAACATTATGCCGGTTTCAGGAAAAGATAGCTTTATTCCTCTAAAGGAGTGGTAAGCTACAGACAGAGCCGGCGAGCGAACATCGATGTAATCTTTTCCCGCCCACAGAGTTTTGAGATTGCCTCTAGTGTCGATCATTTCCCGCCGGAGTTGTTCTGCTAGTTGGGCATCGTTGCCAGCAGCGGACAGCAAAAAATTTTGAGCCTCTGAATCGGCCAGGTTTGTGAAGCGTTTTAGATAAATGTAATCGAGTTTTTTCAGTGTTCTTGCACTGAGTCCTTGGGTTTCAAAAACGAGGGTGACTGGAAGTTCTGAGTTAGGCAGACCCAATGTTTCAAATCCCTGCAACTTTCTCACGCCGGCCGCTTGAGCTAATTCGGCATTGACAGTGGCATCAATAAATTGCTGGCCGGCATAAACTGTGCCTCTAGAGGTGGTTATACTGGCAATTCTTTTGCCTTCTTTATTGACTGATTGAATTTGTACATTGCTGAGGATATCGACTCCAGCTTGCAACAGCATTTGTTTCAGGGCTGCACTGGCTTTGCCGGCATCAAGTGCAATTGTCGTAACACCGGATTTTTGGAGGAATTCTTTATAGATTGCCGGCGGTGAACCAAAGGTATCTAAATTTAAAGATTGTTGAAGTTCTTCACTAATCTGGCTTCTATCTAAATAAGCAAGGCTGCCTCTTACCAAATGCCCGCCAATTCCTTCTTGCAAGCTTCCTTTCGACATGAGCAGAACTCGCGGATAACGCTTTGTCCGGCGACGATATTCTCTGGCGGCAGAGATAACAGCAAGAACTCCTGGAACTTCATCACCAAAGCCGATGACATCGTAATAACGCACATCCATGACCATTATTTAATAACCTCTCGTGATTTTCATCTTTTCGAGCTAAATTTCAATGTTTGCCCTCAAACTCTCTGTTTTTCCCAAATCTAGCTCCATCTTTCCTGATTGATTGTTTTGATAAATATTCACACATTCCTGGACGCAGCAACTGGGTTTTTTCCCTAAAATCCTGCGTTGAGGGCGATCGCACTCCGTTGAAAAACCCGGTTTCTGAGCGTCAACAGTGTGTAAGTCTTGTAGCCTTTACTGCCATCAGGTCAGATTATCAGGATCTATCCCCAACTCCCGCAATCGCTGAGCTAGTCGATCGGAACGTTGGGCCAATCGATCGGCGCGCTGCGATTCCTGTTGGGCGAGTTGTGCTGATTCTTTCACCTTTTCTTCAGGAGTCAGATAACGTTTTCCATCGGCATCATACCAATACAACCACTCCCTTGTCACCCCAGAATAACTTCCCCTTTCACAACCAATCCCCAAACCAATTTCTGGCATCCAAACTGGATGTCCTGGCTGTAATTCATACTTCCCATTGACTAACTTATGTACTTCTAAACGGGGTTTACGGCGGCGGCGGGAAGAATAAATGGCGTAATAAAGTACGCCTAAAGCTTGATATTCCTCCAACTTTGTGGTGTATTCTTTGCGATAATTTGGGGAAACTACTTCCAACACAAAAGTCGGTAGAACATTTTCATCCCACAGCACGTAACTGGGACGCAATTCTTCATCATAAAACCTTTCTACACCTAAACTCAAGAAAGCATCTGGCACAATGGCAGGTTTGTCGGCGTGATAATAGATACCCATATCTATGCCAAAAAACCAGTCCATGCGTTCTGCCCAAAGTATCAGCAATATTGCTTTTAGCAATCCTGGTATTAATTCTTGCAGTTCGTTATCCACAGGCGTTTCATCAGAGTCTGGTAGTTCATCGGCTGAGGGCCAGTGCCTCGGAAATTTGTAATCTAACATGGCGGCTTTCCTCAAAACTCACTAATATTATACCTTTGATTTGTTTGGCAATAGTATTTATTGAACGAACCGCGAAGACGCGAAGGAAGAGAAGAGAAGATGATAGGTAATTTTGATTGAGTTAATCTGAATGAATTTTTGTAAAAGATTTGCTGAGACTTACACGATCGACTAAACTATGTCTAACCAGTCGGTTCTAATGGGGAGCAGCCGTTAGAGGAAACGGGGAAAGTTCGGTGCAAGTCCGGCGCTGTCCCGCAACTGTAATGAGAGTTTTGTCGCTTTCTGAGTCAGGATGCCCGCCGATGTGTTAGTTTACATAGTCTCATCTGCGAGGTTCAGCGTGAAGGCCAGAAATCGGAAATTGGTCAGCTTGGGATTGATGGCTGGCTTGAGTTGTTATATTGTCCTGGGATCGGCAACGCCCGCCGCAGCTATGCACATTTCGGAAGGTTTTTTGCCGGTGCAATGGGCTGCATTTTGGTGGATGGTGGCGTTGCCTTTTTTTGCAGTAGGTTTGCGCTCAATTACTCGTATTACAAAAGAACACCCGGAACTTAAACTATTGCTTGCTTTGGCGGGTGCGTTTACTTTTGTGCTTTCTGCTTTAAAAATTCCCTCGGTAACGGGCAGTTGTTCTCACCCGACGGGTACTGGTTTGGGTGCAATTTTGTTCGGCCCTTCGGTGATGGCGGTACTGGGGGCTTTAGTTCTGCTTTTTCAAACGTTACTGTTAGCGCACGGTGGCTTGACTACGCTGGGAGCGAATATGTTTTCGATGGCGATTGTCGGCCCTTTCGCTGCGTATTTTATCTATCAATTGCTGTTGCGAACTGGTAGCCAGCGGGCAGCAATTTTTTGTGCGGCGGCTTTGGCAGATTTACTGACTTATGTGATGACTTCGATTCAATTAGCATTAGCTTTTCCGGCAGCAAGTGGCGGTTTTATGGCTTCGTTTCTCAAGTTTGCTGGTATCTTTGCTATCACTCAAGTACCCCTGGCTATTAGTGAGGGATTGCTGACTCTATTGGTCTGGAATTGGCTGCATTCTTACGGGAAGCCGGAGTTGGAAACTTTGAAATTATTGAGACAGGAGTCATAAGGCGTGAGTCAAAAAATTACAAAAAATCACCAATCTACTTCGCGACAAAATTGGCTGTTGGCTGGCGCTGTGATTGTTCTGGCAGCGTTTCCTCTCGTTTTTGTGCGGGGTGAATATGGCGGTTCCGATGACCAAGCTAAGAAAGCAATTACTGAAATTCAACCGGGTTATAAACCTTGGTTTAATCATTTGTTTGAGCCGGCTAGCAGCGAAATTGCCAGTCTATTGTTTGCGTCTCAAGCGGCGATGGGGGCTGGCGTAGTTGGGTACGTCATTGGGTTGTATAAAGGCCGATCGCAATCTCGGCAGCAGTCTGATCATAAATCGTCGGAATGAACCATCAGATTGATAGTCTGGCTTATACCAATCGCTTGCGCGGGTTGCCGCCATCTCACAAGTTATCTTTTGCGATCGCCCTTTTAATTCTGTCTCTCGTTTCTGGGGCGATCGTCCAATTGTCTATCGGCCTTTGGTTAGCCGTCTGGATCGTCATCTATGCGGGTATTCCGGGGAAACTGTATTTGCGGTTGCTGTCGGTACCGTTGATGTTTTTGCTGACAAGTTTGCCTGCTTTGGCGCTGGGTGCGGTTGAGTTAAGTCAAATCCAGGAAATTCAGTGGGATATTTGGCAAGGTTGGGGCATTAGCATCGGCACTTTTTATCTGTATGTGAGCCGCACTGGAATATACCAAGTGAGCTTGCTATTTGCCCGCGCCTTCGCATCGACAAGCTGTATGTACTTCATCCTCTTGACGGTTCCATTTACCGAAATCTTGCAAATTCTCAGACAATTACGCTGTCCAGAGTTAGTCACAGAACTGCTATTACTAATGTATCGGTTTATTTTTAGCTTATTGGCGATCGCCGATGAACTTTGGATTGCTCAAAACTCGCGCTGTGGCTACCGCACTTGGAAGCGGGGAATGCACAGTTTAAGCATTTTAATCGGGCAATTGCTTCAGCGAACTTTGGAAAGCTACCGTCAAGTATCGCTGAGTTTAGCCTCGCGAGGCTTTAATGGAGAACTGCGCGTTTGGAATTCTTATCCTTATAAACCTTCACAAAGATATATATTTGAAGCGCTGTTTGGTTGTACAACTTTAATAATGTTAAGTATGGTATTTCAAAGTTGAAAATAAATAAAGAAATGAGGAGAAGGCAGTGCCGTGTCCCTACAATTTATCGCGGTAGGGACACGGCACTGCCGTCTCCTCTATATCATTCCGGCGCAGCCGGAATTGATATGAATTCCCTGCCAGACTAAAGATATGACTTTTATGAGTATAATTCATGATTTTTATGAATTGACTCCACAAGAAACCTATTGAATAATTGTAGTCAACAGTTATCTTGTGGAAACCCTATGATAAATAAACGACTCCTCAAAAAAATAGTTTTTTGCTTACTAGCATCATTAAGCCTACTGTTAGTCACAGTCACTCATGCAGCCGCCCAAGAGCTACCGTTTTACTGGGATAACATCAACGTCGCGATCGACGTTCAGACGAACGGAGATATGTTAGTCACCGAAACGCAAAAATATGTATTTACAGCAGCCTACAACACTGAACGATATCGCTATATTCCTTTAGGTAAGGTCGATGAAATTAAAGATGTGATCGTTACCGAAAATAATCAAATAATTCCGAGTAGCACGGGGCTAGAAAACAATGAACTTTGGATTCGTTGGCAACATCAATTAAAAGCGCCAGAATCACATACTTTTGTCATCAAATATCGCGTGGTAGGTGGATTACAGCTAGAAGGTGGGAATACTTTAGTTTATTGGAAAGCCATTGCAGCAGGTCGTAAAGCTCCGATTAATAGCGGAAAAGTTACGGTTAAATTACCAGACGCTTTGTCAGGGAAAGTTCTCTCGTTTACGAATTTTGGTACAGCCGCAGTTCCGCGTCAAGTAGATCCTAAAACATTTGAGTTTGTGGCAAGTCAGCCTATTCCACCGGAACAAGAATTAGAAGTACAGATTGCATTTCCGCAGGCGATTCTGAATATACCTCAACCTGGTTGGCAGCAAAATGGTAAGCAATCTCAATCTACTTCGGGAGAAGAAGACTTTTTCAGCGAACCGGGAGGAATTATTATGCTAACGGTTTTTTTATCAATCCCTCTTATCGGAATTATCAAATTCATTAAAGAGCGATACTGTCCTGAGTGCAAAACGCTCAATGTCGAACAGACTCATCAAGTTTTGATTTATGCAACTACTAACAATTCAGGAAAGCAGAAAGTTACCCATAATTGTCGAAACTGCTCTTACCACAAAGAGTATGAAGAAGTAATTCCAGCCATTAGCAGTGACAGCGGTGGCGGTGGTGGTGGCGGTGGTGGCGGTGGTGGCGGTGGTGGCGGTGGTGGCGGTGGTGGCGGTGGTGGTGGTTAATATCAACGCGACTTACGCATCACAATTAAAGAAACCGGGTTTTTACTGAATCTGTGGGTTGTAACGCGTCTTCTGGGCCAAAAACCCGGTTTCTGCACACCCGCGTCTCCAGAAATATTGTTGATAATTCTCCTATTCTCGTTAGTTTAGCGGGCCGGATTTGAATAAGGGCGATCGCACTTCCTGCAACAGCTATTACAAATATGACTTTTATGAACTTAATTAATGAATTATATGAATTGACGTAAACAGTAATTGAATGAATAATGACAGTATCAAAATAAAGAGAAAAAATCATGTATCAAGATACTAACAAAAAAAACAGCCCGCCTCCCATTGTTTTTATTATTGCCATCGGCTTAATTGGGTTTGGTGCATACAAGTTCCTTCCCGGTTTATTGGAGACCAAAACTTTAAATACACCTACATCTACATCTACAGCGGCAACGATCGCACCCGGAGCGATCGCCAATCGTATCAGTTTAGGAAATCAGATATTGGTAGCCTCCCAAACAACAGCAGCAAAACAAGCAGGAGTTCAAGCTTTTGCTGAGGGAAATTACCAAGCGGCAGGCGAATCTTTTGAGAAATCGCTGCAACAAAATCGCAACGACCCGGAAACCCTTATCTATTTGAATAATGCCAAAGCCAGCAATGGTTTTTACTTGAAAATTGCTGTCAGCGTCCCCATTGGTAGCAACCCCAATGTTGCCCAAGAAATCCTTCGAGGTGTCGCCCAAGCTCAGGATGAAATCAATACTAGCGGTGGCATCAACGGTGCAAAACTGCAAGTAGAAATTGTCAACGATGACAACAGTCAAGAGGTTGTCAGAGAAGTTGCAAGGACATTGACAAAAGATCCGAATATACTAGCAGTAATTGGACACAATGCTAGCAACGCATCTCTTGAAGCTGCTCCGATATATCAGCAAGAAAAACTGGTAATGGTGACACCGACTAGCTTTGCAAATAATCTATCAGGATTTGGCAGCTACATCTTTCGGACAGTACCCAATATTAGCTTAATGGCAGCTCCTTTAGCAGAATATGCAGTGAAAACAGCAGGCAAAACTAATATTGCCATTTGTTATGACTCCCAAGCACCGGATAACATATCATTTAAAGATGAATTTGTGGCAGCTCTTACTGCTGCTGGAGGCAAATTAGTTCCTACTGTTTGCGATTTTTCGTTACCGTCTTTTAATCCCGAAAGTGCGATCGCCGATGCTATCAGCAAAGGTGCACAAGGATTGATGGTAGCGCCCCACGTCGATCGCATTGACCGTGCGATTTCTCTGGCTCGCATCAATCGAGGCAAATTGCCACTCTACGGCAGCACTACGCTCTACACTTTTCAAACTTTAAAAGACGGACAAAAAGACGTTGACGGGCTTGTTTTGCCCGTTCCCTGGCATCCTGAAACTAATCCCGGTAGCCGTTTCCCAGAAAATGCTCGCCAGCGTTGGGGAGGCATTGTGAATTGGCGAACAGCAACGAGTTTTGACGCGACTCAAGCTGTGATCGCTGGCTTGCGGCAAAGCAATACACGGGAAGGATTGCAACAAGCACTCAGAAATGCGAGTTTTTCGGCAGCAGGATCGAGCGAGGATGTGAAGTTTTTGCCCACGGGCGATCGGGCTGGTAAGCCGATTTTAGTGCAAGTTAAACAAGGAGGAAGCACTGGCTATAACTTTGTCCCGTTGCGGTAAGTTTGTTAAGTGCGATCGCACGGGCGGGATCTTCGGCCCAACCCCTACTCCCCACAACAAAATTCAATCTTTGTGGAACAGGCATCTTGCCTGTTCTTGATGCCAAACTCACGCCCCACCAGAAAATTCCCTCTTTATGGAACAGGCATCTTGCCTGTTTCTTAGCATGATTAAAATCTACTTTTCTGTTGAATCAGCCAAATTTTTAAGATAAAATGAAATGAGTAGATTAAAGGAGAGCGTTGTGTATGATCGCGCAAGTTGAAACCAAAACCTACACCGCTGAGGAATATCTAGAATTGGAAATCAATTCTCAGGATCGGCATGAATTTATCAATGGGGAGATTGTTCTGATGGCTGGCGGCACACCGGATCACAATGAAATTACCACTAATTTAGTTGTTGCGCTGAAACTGGCGTTAAAAGGGAAACCATATCGGACTTTTAGTTCGGATCAGCGGCTATGGGTTCCGCAGCTTAATAATTATACTTACCCGGATGTGATGGTGGTAGCGCGCCCGATCGAGCTGCAATCTGGACGGACGGATACAATTACCAATCCGCTGCTAATTGCTGAGGTGCTGTCTAAAGGTACCAAAGCTTATGACCGCGATGAAAAGTTTGCTGCATATCGCAGTATTCCTAGTTTTCAGGAGTATTTGTTAATCGACCAATATCGGCTACAGGTCGAGCAATATTCTAAAACTGATGCGAATAAGTGGATTTTTTCGGAATATAGCTGTATGGGCGATCGGCTCAGTTTAACATCTGTTGCTGTGGAAATTTCGCTGGCAGATTTGTATGAAAATATTGAGTTTGGTGAATAGGCGGACGGTTTTTTGTCAAATATCCCAAATAGTGGTAATATCCCCGTATATCGATCGGCTCTGATGAAAAACACACATCAGACGCAAGGGGGAAAGTTCGGTGCGAATCCGGCGCTGTCCCGCAACTGTAATGAGATCATTGCATCTCTGAGTCAGGATGCCCGCCGATTTGTTTACAATCATGTTTTTCATCTGCGAGGTATGGATGATGGTGAGTTTATTATTTTTTTAATTATTGGATTGGGGTTTTTTAACCGCAGATATCAGCAGATAAACACAGATGAACGCTGATGTAATTCGATCTGGGTTCTGAAGCGTATATTATTTTAATGGGAAAGAAATGCGAATCGAAGATAGTGTTTGGCAGGGTAGTTTTGGCTACTGGCAAAACTTGTTTATTCACCAAAATATTTTGCCGATCGGACATACTGCTTGGAATGGCTTTTTGCATCAAGGACGAGGCTTGGTTGCTTGCAAAATCAATACTCCCATTAACGGTTCTGTGAATTGGAGCGTAGATACTATAAAGTATGATCTACAATTTATTTCCGACTTGGAGGCAACGGTTTATTTGCAACAACTAGAAATAGAGGAGAACACTGTTTTTAATCTGCTCCAAATTATTGCTAGCTACGAACCCAAGGAAGCAATTATATTTTTGTCGATCGCCAACGGTCAGATTGATATCAATTTGTTGCAAAAGTTGGCAATTTCTCCTGTTGAGTGCTATGAACAAGTATGCAAGCGCTGGGAAGAATTTCAACTCTGCCCGAAATCCTAAAACTTACTAAATTTTCCGAATGCCGCAGCCAAAATCAATCGAAATTTCCAAGGTAACTCGCTACCAAAATGCAGCGCTTAATTACTATTTGGGCCTGACAGATTCGCCCTACCTTCACTACGGCTATTGGGAAACCCTACCTGTGCCCGCTGACGAACTAACGATCGCACGATTGCGCCTCGCTCAGCAAGCTTATACTGTAAAACTGTTGGATGCTATCCCCAAAGGCACTCATACGATACTCGATGTGGGCTGCGGGATTGGTGGAAATGCGGCTTATTTGCTCGATCGAGGTTTTGCAGTCGAAGGGCTCGCACCCGATCCTTTCCAACAACAGCGCTTTCTTAAGTGTACGGGCGATCGGGCAATCTTCCACCTCACGAGATTTGAAGACTTCAAAGCAACCTATTTCTACGATCTTATTCTCTTTAGCGAAAGTAGCCAGTATATGTCGGCTGTTGATATTGCTAACGGTGCCGCCAAAATCCTCAATCAGGGCGGTTACGTTTTGCTGGCTGATATGCTGCGATCTGATGCTAATTATAAAGAGGGAATGTTCTCTAATTGTCATGTTGTTACGGAACTTCATGCAGCATTAAAGCAGGCTGGATTTACTTTAGTAAAAACTGAGGATATTTCCGCCCATATTTTGCCAACAATCGATTTGTATGTCGATACTTTCCGCAGATATGGACTGAATACGATGATCTATGTTGCAGATTTAATTGCGATCACAGTTCCGCCCGTCCACAAATTCCTGCGCTGGATATTTCGCCGCTGGTTCAAGAAGTTGGTGGTTGAAGGATTGGAGGCAAGTCAACTTTTTGAGCAACATCTCTGTTATGAAATGCAACTTTGGCAGTTGTCAAAATCTGATCAAGGCTGACACAAATACAATGGAAAGCGGTAATCGGTAATTGGTAATCATTCATCGGTAATCGGTAATTGGAGGCATAGCCTCCGGGTATTTATTCCCAGGCTCTGCCTGGGAACAAGGCTATAAAAAATAAAAAATATGTCTGAATGGATTCTCGAATTCGATCGCACTTCCTACTCCTATCCCTGCGGTTCGCGAGTAGCAATTCAGGGTTTAAATCTCAAAGTCCCCGCTGGGAAACGGTGCGGGCTGATCGGTCAAAATGGCTGTGGCAAAACTACATTTTTTCTGTTAGCAAATGGCTTATATCAACCGCAACAGGGAATCATTAGCTGGCAAGGTGAACCCTTTCGCTACGATCGCAAATCTTTGATGCAACTACGCCAACAAATCGGACTCGTCTTTCAAAATCCCGAACATCAATTAGTAGCTTCGACGGTAGAAGAAGATATTTCCTATGGATTGTACAATTTAGGCTTGACAGAATCCGAAATTGCTCAACAGGTGCAGCAGGCGATCGACAAATTCGATCTAAGCGAACTCGCCCGCGAACCAATTCACAATCTCAGTTTGGGCCAGAAAAAGCGGGTTTCCATCGCCGATATCATGGTTCTCAAACCCAAACTGCTGCTGCTAGATGAACCTACCGCCTATCTCGATCCGCGTCACACCCGACAACTGATCGGTTTACTCCAACAAATTCACAACGCCGGAACCACTATTCTTTTAGCAAGCCACGACCTAGATTTCATCTACCGCTGGGCTGATTGGGTGTTTGTAATGGATCGAGGAAAATTGATTTTAGAAGGAACACCGGAAACAGTTTTTGCTCAGCGGGATGTGTTGGAACAATTGCAGCTTGGTGTACCGCTGGCGATCGAGCTGATGGAGCAAATCAGGGCGATGTTTCCCACAGACGATCGCTCAAACATCCCCGCTTTCGAGCAATGGCAACAACAAATTTTACAAGCACGTCGGCTGCTTTAACGGAACTTAGACAATTGATAATTGGCGTTGCTGATTCACGGTATGAATCACCTTTTCGCTTGAAGTTACAAAACTTACCCTCAAGCGGGTTTATAGCAATTGCGAAATCTTGAATTCATACCTCTATCCAGCAATTCCCCCCGTGGGGGGAAGTTCAGATTACACATTACCAATTATCAAAAATTGATTTAGGAAAAAGGCGATCGCCCCACTGCCGATCGGCACAGTCAGATTGTCAATTCCCAGCTTGGAAACCGACTCCAAAGTAGCAGCAACTAAAGCGACAACAGCAGACACAGCCCAAGTTTGCCAAATATTGCCTTGAACCGCCAGCAAAATCAAACTACTAATAGCAAAACTCACCAAATACATAGTTGCAGAACCTTCCCAACTCTTCTGCATTCCCCAAACTCGATAAATATGTTTGCCGTATTTCTGGCCGATGACAGCAGCCAATCCGTCGCCCCAAGTCATCACTAAAATGCCCAAAGCAGCGTATTCCTGATGCTGTAGCGGCCAAAACCAAGCCACGAGAACGCTGATACTAACAGCATAGAAAAAAGTCCCCAAACTCTTGCGGTTGATACTATTAAGACTCGGCAAAATGGGAACTTGGTAAGAAATTAGGGCGATCGCGCCTGCTAAAACCCCCGCCGAAATCCCCACCCAACCGGGTATTTCCAGCCACCACGCCAGCAAAATCACGTTTCCAGTACCGATGTGCACCACCTTCCGCGATACTTCAGGATCGACAGAAGTAAAGCGATTTAACCCTTCAGCTACCAGTAAAATCAAACCCAACCAGACTCCCACGAGGGAAATTTGCAACCACACAGTCGGAATTTCAGAAAATATAGACACGATATTTAGGAAAAACTTAGATCGGGTACTGTTTACTACTTTAGTGGAAAGCGCGATCGAGGTTATAACCCCGCAGGCTTAAAGTGCTGCGGGGAGCAGGGTGTTATGTCTTTTTAGATGGGTCTATTTAAAACCTGTGCTATGCTATAAGCAAGTCTAGGGAAAAAGCTATGACTATTTTAGTAGAAGAACTTTTGAATACCTTTGAGCGATTAACAGACTCAGAGCGGTTAGATTTGGTATTGGAAATTTTGAAACGGACTGTTTATTTAGACTTTCCTCCCCTGTCTGATGAGGATTTAGTTCTGAATGCTGAGGGACTTTTTCTAGAGTTAGATGAGGAAGAATCCCTATATGAATAGCCCCGACCGTGGTGAAATCTGGTTAGTCGATCTAGGTTATATTGCGAAAGTCAGACCATGTTTGGTCGTGAGCATTCCTGCTCTAAATCAAGACCGGGCATTAGCGACTCTAGTGCCACATACAACAAGTCTACGCGGCTCAAGATTTGAGGTGAAAGTCAAAAATAAGTTCCTCCGAGAAGGAGTATTTGACGTACAAAATATGATTACAATCCCTCATGCAAAGCTTCTACGCAAATTGGGAAGTCTGACATCTGAGAAAATGCTCGAAGTAGAAGAGGTAATACTCTTGTGGTTGGGATTTAAAGAGGAAAATGCTGAGAAAAAAGAGGAGTAAACCGAACCCTTGAAGTTGTGAAATTATCAGAGAATCTGACTGCTATGCAATATGTCTTAATTATTCATGAAGTAGAAAATTATGACGCTTGGAAACACGTATTCGATCGTGCTGAAAGCATCCGAAAAGAAGCTGGCGAGCGCTCCTATCAGGTCTTGAAGTATGACAATGAACCCAACAAAATTGTTCATTTCTCCGCGTGGACATCAATCGCCGATGCTAGGGCGTTTTTTGAGTCGCCTAGACTGGTTAAAATTAGAGAAGAAGCAGGAGTTAAAGCTCCTGAGTTTATTTATCTAGACCAATTAGACTCAGGAGTATTGTGAAAGACCTATTTGTATAATGTAAGTTGTTCAAACTATGTCATTATGTTTTGAGTATGTACGACGGTAGCTACTACCAGCTAATGGCTGAGTACAATTGCTGGATGAATCAAAATCTATATTCGGTCTGCTCGGCAATTCCTGATGAACAGCGCAAACAGGATATGGGTGCCTTTTTCAAGTCGATTCATGGTACTTTGAATCACTTACTGTATGGGGACAAAGCATGGATGGGTCGTTTCACTCTTCACCCATTTTCGGGTACCGTTATCGGTCAAGAACTGTATGCTGACTTTGAGGTTTTGAGAGCAGAACGGGAGACAACGGATCGGCAAATTATAGAATGGTCTAGACACCTTAATTCTGACTGGTTGAGTCAACCGTTTGAGTACACGAGCAATGTAGATGGTAAATGCCGCGTGCTACCGACTTGGGTTCTGGTGACACATATGTTCAATCATCAAACTCACCATAGAGGGCAAATTACCACACTACTCAAACAACTTGGCTATGACCCAGGCGTTACAGATATTCCGTGGCTACCCGCTATATCAATCGAATAATTTCTGCTTGTAAAACGACACGCCAGAAGACTCGGCGGTTAAAACTTCGTCTAAACTTGCCTATCGTCCCAGCAGAGGGAGACTGAAGAAAATCAAGAATTCAAAACTGTTTCGGTGGGTTTTGTCTTTATAAACGTAATTTTTACTGCCGACTCTTCAACCCTTGCCTTGCGGGTTTTGTATGTATAGAAGCGGTTTCAAGCGCCCGGTATGCTGTCGAAATCCTCCGCCTTTACAACTCCCGTTTCAACAACTCCCGCACAGCAGCAAAAGCCCTCCCCCGCCACTCCACCGGCAACAGCGACAATCCCAAACCCGCCCACATTTTCGCCGCAGAAACAGACTTTCCTGCCCGCACCATCAGGCGCCCTTTTGCAGTTTCACCAACCTCAATCAGTCGCAAACCTAGCGCTAATTGAGTTTCAGCAATCCTTTTGAGCCTGACTTTTTCCAACTCCTCGGAATCAAATTCGTAGCCGATCAAATAGCGCAATTTATCACTCAAATACGGAATTGCCCGATCGACCCCTTGCTGTCCAGCATGAACTCGATACTGCATCAACAGCTCCGGCAAGTAATAGCATTTTTTGCCAGCAATCGCAAGTCTCACAAACAAATCGTTATCTTCGCAATTTTGCAAATTCGGCCGCAGAAATCCTACTTCTTCCAAGGCGCGGCGGCGAAACAAAGTTGCCCCTATTTGCAAACTTTGTCTCAGAAAAACTGTGGAAAGCAAATCTTCAATAATTCCAGCCGACAACTCGGTGCGGCCCCACCGCTGCGAATTGAGTTTCGTCTGGTTTTCGTCAATATAATTGTTAATGTCGATCACCCAGTGATCGGTACTGACAAAATCGATGCTGGGGTCTTTATCTAAAATAGCAGATGTGCGCTCTAGAAATTGCGCGCTCAGGCGATCATCATCGTCAAACTTGATAAAATATTCGCCCCTTGCCGCCGCAAAGCCCGATCGCATATTATTACTCTTGCCGATATTCTGCGGGTGGCGAATGTAGCGAATCCCGCGATCGACAAATTCCGACATCAACAGAGGAGTGCTGTCAGTGGAACCGTCATCACAGATAATTAATTCAAAATCTGTATAAGTTTGATCTAGCACGCTGGCGATCGCACAAGCCAGTAGATGCACTCGATTGCAAGTAGGAATGCAAACGCTAATTTTCGGCACAAGTTTATACTATTTTAGATTTGAAATCGTCTAAAAATTTTGCAATTCAGTGCTGACAAAAGAACCACCAATGCCCAATGCCTAATGCCCAATGCCCTATGTATTTTAACTCAAACGAGCCGTACATTCGAGAATTAACTTTTGATTCACCAAAGCAAATGGTTGAATTTCCAAAGCACGACGAAAAGCTTGAATAGCATTTATGTATTCTCCCAACGCAGCGTAGCACAAACCCAGACCATGCAACGCGCCAAAATGCACCGGGTTCAGTTTGAGGACGATTTCGCAGTCGTGGATCGACTTTTTATAATTTCCTTGGGTATAGTGAAGTACGGCGCGTCGGTTCCAAGCTTCCGCAAAATCTGGCGCTTCCGCAATCAGTTTCGTCAGCAAATCCAAAGCGTGGTGAACATCGCCTGCATCTAACGAAACTTGCGATCGCCTGAGAATTTGCATCCCATAGTCACCTTTCTGGTTAAACCAAGTGCGCCAGAGTTCTGTAGTTGCCCGATCGCGCACGATTTCGTCGGATTTTTTCAAGTCTTCGAGTAGCGCCTTAACAGATAATTCGTCCATAGGTGCGAAGATTGTTAAAAAGATTTTATCAATTAATTTTATCGCGCAAGCGACAACTTTATTTATCCCACATCCCATGAAGATTTTGATGCTTTCCTCGACTTTTCCCTATCCGCCAAGCCGCGGAGGAACTCAGGTAAGGACGTTTAATTTATTGCAATACTTGAGCCTGCGGCATGATGTAATTCTCGGCACTGTACGATCGCCAGATGTCACCGATTCACAAATCGACACATTGCGCCAGCAAGTTGCAGAATTGGCAGTTTTTCCCCATCCGCAGACACCCCCCCAACCCCCCCTTGCTAAGAGGGGGCTAAGACTCCAGCAGGAGACTGAGGAAGGATTTTTACCTCCCCCCCTTAATAAGGGGGGGGCTGAGGAGGGGTTCTCTGAAATAATAGGAAAATTCCACAGATTCGGTCGATTTTTGCAGTCGGGAACACCTCCCAACGTACTCTCAAGCTACTCCCAAGCAATGCAGAATTGGGCAGACGAATTGGTGACAACAGGCAAATGCGATGCTGTCACCTGCGAACACAGCGTTAATGAGATTTACGTGCGTCCAGAATGGCGACAAAAACTGCTGACAGTGGCAAACATTCACAGTTCCGTTTGGGGAACTTGCAGGGAAATCTTAGCCACCGGCACCTCGGAAAAACCCCTGCGCGATCGACTAAATTTACCGCTACTCGCCCGCTACGAAAAACGCTACTGTTCCAAATTCTCCCGCATTGTTGCGACAACATCCACAGACAGAGAGCAACTCCTCGAATTACTGTTGCCTCCGGTTCAGGTGCGAGGAAAACAAGATTTTTTTGTACCTCCCATAGATGTAATTCCTAACGGCGTGGATTTAACTCAATTTCCGTACCGGTCGATCGATCCGGGAGGACACACCTTAATTTTTGCAGGCGCAATGAACAATTTGCCCAATATTGACGCGGCGCGGTTTCTCAGTTTGCAAATACTGCCGCCTTTGCAGCAGCGCTATCCCGATGCTACCCTCACCTTAGTAGGGGGTTCGCCAGTCCCGGAAGTGCTCGCCTTGGGGGAACTTCCCGGAATTCAAGTAGTAGGCCGGGTACAAAGGGTGGCAGAATATTTGCATCAGGTTGCTGTTTGTGTGGTGCCGATGCGGATTGGTTTTGGGATTAAAAATAAAACTTTGGAGGCGATGGCTGCGGGAACTCCCGTGGTTGCTAGCGATCGAGGTTTGGAGGGTTTAGCCGTCGATGGCGGCACACAACTAATAAGGGCCTTGCGGGCAAACAAAGTTCAGGAGTATGTTGAGGCGATCGCCAGTTTGTTTGAAAATCAGCAGCTAAGACAGGAGCTCTCTGTCAACGCTCGATCGCTCGTTGAAAGCCAATACACTTGGGATATCATAGGTCGGCAGTACGATCGGCTATTGCAATTTTAAACTCTAAATTCTAAAATCTAAATTCTAAAATGGCATGATGGAACACAAAATTAACCCCTCAAAAAATCGAGCCAAACCCCCAGAAACTCGCCAAGTTGCTCCTCCTCCGACAAGACGCCGGCGCCAAACCCGACGCCCCAAAAATCTTCAAGAGTCCCAGCTTCCAATACCTACTCCCCGAACTCGCGCCAGGTATCCCTGGAAAAGACTGATAGCTAATTTGACAGCCCTCAGCATCTTGGCTGGCTGTGCAGCTTTAATGGGAGGCGGCGCTTGGCTGAGTTATCAGCTCATCGTCGATCCCAATGGTAACAGGTTGATCTCTCAGTTTGTGCCGGAATGGTCGCGCCTGCCTACAGGTAGCAGAGATTCGATCCAAACTCTCGATCAAATCAAAGCCAGCATCCGCAAATTGGGATTCGTAACCGGAGAACCCCTGCCTCTTCCCGTCGATCAATCCCGCGATAATTCTATTTCCGATTTGCTCTTGCCGGTGATGGTAGAAAGAACTGTTAAGGCTTCTACTGTTTGCACAAATCCTTGTCGCCAAATTGTCGAACTTCGAGTGTACAAGCGCGTGCAACTTCCCGATCGCAGTTCCGAAAAAGAGCAGTATTTTCAGTTAGCAAGTTCTGTGAACGTAGAAGGCCCGGCAGAATCTTTTGTCATTGCTTCTTTAGCTGACTCTACATATGACAATCAAGCCTCGAATCAGTCGCTACCCCTAACACAACTGCGGCGCTTTGACGGAAAGCCCCCCGCCTCCGGCATTTGGTTTAATGTCAGCGGTCAACTAAAGCAGGGCGACAAGAAAATTCCCTACGGACAAGTCGTTCGCTACAACCCCAGCCAAAATCATTTAATGCCGCTGTTGGAGTGGGCCAGTGCGGCCGGACAACCGCCGAATTGGCAGCAAATTGTTAAGGGGGAAAACCCGCAGTTGGCGATCGACCAAACAGTTGGTTTAGAGCCGCAATTTACCCTTTATCAAATTGGCCCGCGCAAATTTTTGCCGAACCCAGTTCAGTTAACCGCGATTTCTTTAGAAGAAATTGCCTTCAATGACGAGACTTACAAAAATGGGCTGCGGCTGGCGAAAAGCGGACTGTGGTCTCCAGCATTAAATGTTATGCGTGTGGCGAAGGGGAAAGCTGGCAAAAATTGGCCCGCAGTCGCACAAGCTCAGCTAGAAACGATCGAATTTCACGCTAAAATTACTCGGGCGCAGGCGATCGCATCTTGGGCCAGTCCCGGTCAACAAGTTCTCGCAGAATTGATCGACGGCCGCTGGACTGAAGCTTTGCAAGTATTTGAAGCCGATCCGAGTAACAGTCACGAAATAGCCACAACCCTCAAAAATGACAGCGGGCGGATCTGGAACCGCATCGACGCCGCCTTGAGAGTGAATGCCGCTGACGCCGATGTCAAGGCTTGGGGTGCCCTGATTGTAGCGTCTCAAGACGGAACTCGTGAGGCGATGAATTGGCTCGACCAGCAATCAGATACTGACAGCGAAACAAGAAGTCGAATTCGGAATTTGGTCAACAAACTTCAGGAAGCAGTTTCTCAGGCGGAAAGTTTAGAAGCCCACAAGAGTCAAATTATGGGTTCTGCTACTTTAATTAACAGTGTCAATCCCGCTGAGTGGCTAGAACCCGACCCGAAAAACGAGTTAAAATTGGCGGAGGAACAAGTTTGGTATCAGGTGCAGGTAGCGAGTTTTTACGATGGTAGCCGCTGGGTTAATTCGCCATTTTCTGATGTAGAAGTGAGCTCTTTTCCTGCTACTCAAGTCAAGTGGCTATGGGGGCGACTGGGATTACAGGCTGACCCCAAGATTAAGATTGAGGTAGCGATGGCTAACGGTCAACAAAGAGTTGCTGTGGGAACGGTGAAAGCAGTGCAGATTCAAGACGGAAGCCTGCGCTTGCTGGCGGCGGTTGACAAGCGATCGTAATCTGGTCGAAAGCATTCGCCAGATAGAACAGTCCCGGACGCACTCTAGAAACAAAGAAACCGGGTTTTTTTACCATTTCTGCCGATCGCAACAGAAGTATTTTCGTAAAAAAACCCGGCTTCCTTCCACCTGTACGTCCAAAACTAGGAAAAAGGAAAATTCTTTCTTTTGCCCCTCCCGCAACTACGAAAGCAGCGCAATCTCAAAACTCTTACCCTTACTCCTCTCGAACTCGGACAACAATGCAGACAAAAATTTTGTTAATTTAATTAATTAACACAACCTGTGCACAAAAAACCCAGAGATGTCAAATCGCGCCCTTTTTAGAGAGTGCTGCAATCATCTGCCGTTTCACTGCTTTAGCCCAAAGCTCAAACTCCAAACTGTTGATATTCTGAACTTTCACTTTTTCAACAGGCTGAGTTGGGGCTTCTTTCTGTGCTGTAGTCTCCATTGTTTTTTCCCTCGTCAAAAAATGTTAGTAGTCGATCGCAAACGGTTAGCATCATACATCTATTTTAATAACTAATTCTTGCAATTAATTACACTAAAGGCAGAGAATTCAACCATCAAATGCAGTAAATACATCTAGATCATGCAATTTACGAATTTAATGTAATAAAACCCTACAACCATTGTTATATATAGGGTTTTCCTGACATTAAGATTTTACAATTTACATTGTATGGCACTATCAAACCACTGCTTATGTTAGTAAACTTATTTTTAAATGAATGTATTGGCATATACAGCAGAAAATAATTTTATTGAATTCACATAGTGCCGTAAAGCCGATCGCCCGCATCTCCCAATCCGGGTACAATATAGCCGTGCTCGTCCAAACACTCGTCAACTGCGGCCGTATAAATCTGCACATCAGGGTGTTGTTCGTGAAAGTGCCCCACTCCCTCCGGTGCCGCCAGCAAGCACAAAAATTTAATAGACTTCGGATTAACTTCTTTCAGCCTATCCACTGCCGCGACTGCTGAATTACCAGTAGCCAGCATCGGATCAACAACTAAAACATCTCGCTGTTCGATATCCTGGGGAACTTTGAAATAATATTCGATCACCATCCGAGTTGTCGGATCGCGGTACAAACCAATATGTCCTACCCTCGCAGACGGAATCAGCTCTAAAATACTATCTAACAATCCCTGACCGGCGCGCATAATCGAAATAATAACAATTTTCTTTTCTGCAGCCAACACCGGTGCATTCATTTTGGCGATCGGCGTTTCTATTAGTTCGTATTTTAGCGGCAAATCTCGCGTCACTTCATAGGCTAGCAGCATCCCAATCTCTTTCAGCAGTTGGCGAAATTTCGCCGTGCTCGTTTGAGTTTGCCGCATCAGAGTTAACTTGTGCTGTATCAAAGGATGGTCAATGACAGTAACTTTAGCACTCATTTTTTTGAATAATTAATTTGCTTTATTCTAACTTATCAGCCATCGAGGCATTCTTGACAAAAAAACCGATCTCAGCAGCCCCTCCGTCCAGGACTACTTATATTAAACCCTATTGAAAATACAAATACCGCGCGCATAAAATTCGCTCCGACAATTGCCTTTCATCCGATCCGCCCACCGGGAGACTAAGCCAGTTTTTAATCGGAATCTCAGTGGCGAAACTACCTACAATGTTCGAGATAGCTTAGCCACTGTAGCTAATGTTTTGTCTCGCTGCGGCGACAGTGTAAATATGCGAGTAAATGCTGCGATGACAGCCCGTGGTGCTGGCATGGCCACCGTTGACTCCTTCGATTTGGCTCATCGCGGTTTAGTTTATCACGTCAAATATCGCACTTGTCTCTAAGCAGCTTGTTGGGAGTGTAGTGTGAGGTATAGTTTTCAGGTTTGAATTTTGAATTTTAAGTTGGAAGAGGGGATAATTTCCCCTCTTCCTTCTTGCTTCTAAAACACAGTGCCGTCACTTTCAATCTGAATTGGTGGCACTCCACCAGCCCTCAATTCGCCCGCAATTTTCCGCCCCGCCGCCCAAGTTCCTCCTTGCAAAATCTTCACCAGCGGCAATTCTGTCGCACTCAAATGCAGCTTTTCTCGCATAGATGCGGCAATTTTATCTAAAAGATTGACAGTGAGCGATCGCCATTCTACTATAACTTCCGAATCCGGCAAGTAACTCTGCTCAAAAATAGCCAAATCTTTTGCCTGCAGCAGCCCGATATCCAAACACAAACCGCCGTTGCGGTACTCCGGCAATCCCGTTAACTCATCCAATCCCGCGACTTCTAAACCAAGTTCTTGCAGCGGTTCCAACAGCGAATAAGTCAACCATTGCGAGAGTTTGTGAAACGGCACGAATTCATCTCCCAGATTTTCTCCTGTTAAAGCCGGATGCCGCCAAACATCGCCTAAATTAACCCCACCAATTGCATATCTTCCCGGCCAAATTTCCCCAAAACCTCTCAAAACAGCGCTCAACACATCAGCAGCCTTCACTGTTTTGGATACTGAAACCCGACTGTCGAGCAAGTATTTGGCTAAATTGCCGGGACGCGGGTTTTCGCTACCAAATAATAATGGATGCTGGCAAACGGCATTTCCCAAACGCTGCAATAATTCTAATCTGCCTGTTAAACCAACTAGCGGATTGTCTCGACTTACCTGAAATCCAGTAGCTAAGGTTTCTAGTTTTAATTGAGAAAGTCCGCGAGAATCAGCTTGCCAAGGAAAATCGAGATTGCTGGAAAAAACACCTTGACAAAACATCCGCAAGCTGGCTATTGCTAACCCTTCAGAACGGCGGTAAACCTGCCCGGTTTCTGGTTCACAATACTGCCAATCTGCACCAGCACCGGCATCAAGCAAAACGCTGATAATTGCTAAATCAAATTTGATCTTAGCTTGCTCTATGAGTGCAAATTCTGCTAAAGCTGCATCCAATTGGGCGAGGCGCGGCAGGTTGCCGGCTTCAAAATGTCGCCAGCGACTGTGAAAGGGAATGTTAAAATCGGGATACTGTTGGCGCGTTGTGTCAATTACATAATTTGCTGCTTTGTCGAGTTGGGATAAATCGACACGGAAGTAGCGGAGTTTGTCAAGGCGGGCTAAATCAAAAAGCCGATCGCACTTTTGGCGAATAGCAACCAGTGTTCTCAGATATTCTACAGTCTCAAGTTCAATATTTTTCAACGTCATACCACCAAACAACGGTAAACATCGTTTTCTTGAAAAAAGTCAAACTGACTGTAATCTAAAAGATTATCTAAAATCGCATTTTTATCTAGTTTGATCAGCTTATATTCCCACTTCGATCCGCTGACTTCGCGTTTTACTTGATCCGAAACTATCACCGAATTTCTTTCAGTCCCCGGAGATACTATTTTACTTAAATCTTCCAAGCGATCGGCTATGTTAATATCTTTTCCGTAAGTGCAAGACCTAAATATATATAAATTTCCCTTAGCAACTCCCACCGACAAGCCACAAGGTATTTTATTGGCGTGAATAAAAAATTTCCAATTCTCGCACAAACTTTCCATTGCCGCTAAGGCTGAATGAGCTTCTGGGAAAGTCAACAAATGCGAATCCCCAACAATACTCCGAATTGTACCGCCGTATTCTTCGCAAATTGTTTTTTCAAAAGTATCAAAGTTGGTGAGCAAATATTCCACATCTTTGATCGAATTAGATTCTTGATAAGCTATAAAACCTCTCAAATCTGCTTTAATTATTGCTTGATTCTTGATGATTCGCGTTTTGTAACTTTGGTCAACTTTGTATACTTTTTCAGGTTCGCTCATCCCTTTCAAAGAAAACTCGTTGACAAAAGACGTTTGCACTTCTGCCTTGTTGAGCGCCAGCCATGCTGCTTGGGACAAATATATTTCATCCGGCGGAGTTACTGATTCTATGCGCGCTGTTAAATTCACCGTATCGCCAAAGATATCTTTATCTTGATGCAAGACATCTCCTAATGTAATCGACACGCGAATAGCCAACCGTTCGTCGTTCGCCTTGCTAGATTGTTGCGCTCTCAATTCTTGCTGCATTTCTATGGCTGCTACCGCCGCTGCTGTGACGCTGGGAAAAATTATCCAAAATGAATCACCTTCCCCTTTAATCACGCTGCCTTCATTTCTGGCGCTAATATCTGAAACAAAATTTTTATGCTCGTTTAACAAACTACTTAAGTCCGACTGAGATAATTTTTTGACTCTGGCGGTATATCCACAAATATCTGTTTTTACGATCACACTAGAACGCAAATTAGCCATAACCTACCCTGACTGATCAAAAACCAGCAATAAATTTTATGTAGCAAAGACGCGATTGTTCGCGTCCCATCGGTCGCGTCTTTGCCCTCTTAATCTCCTAAATCGCGTCCGATCGCTTCTGCAAGAATTGTAGCATCTGGCACCGGGTCTGGCGTGTAGTAGCCGGCGGCTTTTTTGGCGACGATTTCGACTTGTGCGTCTGCAGGAATCCAATCTTCAGGAATGGGGATGCGATCGACCACCTGAATACCAGAATTGATAATCGCATTGTATTTCATATCGCTCATAGAAACTAAACTGTCTATTCGAGAGATCCCCAACCAGTGCAGCACGTCTGGCATTAGTTCTTGAAACCGCATATCTTGAACTCCCGCAACACATTCAGTGCGCGTAAAATAGGCATCAGCGCGATCGCCGCCTTCCTGCCGTTTTCTAGCATTGTACACCAAAAACTTAGTCACTTCCCCCAAAGCTCTCCCTTCCTTGCGGAAGTAAACTATTACCCCAGAACCACCTGATTGTGCCGTTTGGATGCAAATTTCCATCCCATGCACCAAATAAGGGCGACAAGTGCAGATATCGGAACTGAAGACATCAGAACCGTTGCATTCATCGTGTACCCGTACCGCCAACTGCTTATCCGGGTCAGAAATATTCGCGACATCGCCAATAATATAAACCGTAGTTCCGCCAATTGGTGGCAAGAAAACCTGTAAGTCTGGCCGCGTCACTAAATCCGAGAACATTCCCCCTGTTTGCTCGAACAGGACACGGCGGATAACGCTTTCTTGGGCCCCAATCCGCCGAGCAATTCCCGGCAAATACCAAACCGGGTCGATCGCAATTTTAGTTACTGCTAAATTGCCACCTGCTTTGACTATTTTGCCATCAATTTGCACCCGCCCCTTAGCAATAGCATCTTGTAATTCTGGCATATTAATGTGAGCTTTAGTGACAGCAATTGTCGGGCGAATATCATATCCCTGCTGGAGAAATGAAGTATAAACTTCGCTGACCAAGCCTCCAAACGGATCGAGAGAAACAATCAAATTGCGATCGCCCCAACTCTGGTGCGGCCCGATGTGTGCGGCCGGAGAGGTGTTGGTAAAATCGGGGCGATGATCTGCTTGGAGTGCGCCGGAAGCAACTGCTAGCGCGCGATAAACAGAGTAGGAACCCGAATGAGTGCCGATCGCATTCCGGTGAGACGATTTGGTGAGGCTACCAATCACAGGCCCGCGTTTCAGCGGATCGATTTCTCCCCAGTGGATGGGATGAGGTTTTGTGCCAGATCTGTCGGGATGGGATGTTAAAACTATATGCTTGGGTTTTGACACAGTTGTTTATGACTCTTGCTATGGATGCTGGTGTTAGTTGAAAGTTAAATTGCAATTTGAAGCAGTGATTTATGATAGCAAAAGGATTCGGGATCGGGAAGTATCCGGCATAGCCAAACTCGTGATGGTGATTTTCGCGCTGTCCTAAAAATACAAAAGTTTTGCCTATGTGCTTTAGTGATTAAGGCTGAAGTACCAACAGCAAAACTACTTATTTAATCCAAGTTTCTCTAGTAGTTATATTTTTTTTTGCATGATGTTTGTTTAACTAACCGCAGAGGGCGCAGAGGGCGTATAAAATCTAGAAAAGAGTGAAAGAGGGAAAAGAGATGTTCACAATTCCTGCAATGATTGTTATAGTTACAACTGGTAGCCGGGAATTATCAACAAAATACTAACTCACAAAATTAATGTTGCCAAGTACATCTAATTATTTGCTCAAAAATGGTCGCGTACCCGCGTCTCTTCTAGAGATAAAATCGATCGCACCGTCAGATTCTACTGTAGCGACAACGGGGACTGAGAACAATTTTTGTTTGGTGGATGTGGAAATTGCAGCGGGTACGATCGCCCAAATTACTCCAGCAGGTACAAAACCTGTATCCTCCTCTGGAGATATCCCAGTTGTAGATTTGCAGGGCGGCTTAGTTTGGCCTTGTTTTGTGGATATGCACACCCATTTAGACAAAGGTCACATTTGGGAACGATCGCCCAATCCCGATGGAACTTTTGCCAGCGCGATCGAAGCGGTAGGCGCTGATGCCCAAAAAAACTGGAATGCAGAGGATGTTTACCGGCGAATGGAGTTCGGCCTCAAATGCAGCTATGCCCACGGAACCAAAGCCATCCGCACTCACATCGACAGCGCGGGCGAACAGGGAACCGTTAGTTTGGGAGTATTTGAAGCGCTGCAAGCCGAATGGGGCGATCGGCTGATCTTGCAAGCAGTTTCCCTGGTTTCCCTCGACTATTACCTGACACCCGCAGGGGAAAAATTAGCCGATCGCATAGCCCAAATCGGCGGCATTCTCGGCGGAGTCGCCTATATCAACCCCGACTTAGACAAACAACTCGATCGAGTTTTTACCTTAGCCAAAGAACGAAATTTAAACCTCGACTTCCACACCGACGAAAACGACGATCCAGATTCAGTAACTCTGCGGGAAGTCGCAAAAACCGCCATCCGCCATGAATTTTCCGATCAAATTATCTGCGGACACTGCTGTAGTTTAGCCGTACAACCCTCAGATTTAGTAACAGAAACTCTGGAATTAGTCAAGGAAGCAAATATTGGCATTGTCAGCTTGCCGATGTGCAACCTTTACTTGCAAGACAGAGAATCTCAGCATACACCGCGCTGGCGGGGAGTGACTCTCCTGCACGAACTCAAAGCAGCCGGAATTCCCGTTGCTGTTGCTAGCGACAATTGTCGCGATCCGTTTTACGGATTTGGCGATCATGATGTTTTGGAAGTTTTTAATATGGCAGTCCGCATCGCTCATTTAGATAGGCCTTATGGAGACTGGCCCTGTGCAGTGACAACGACTCCAGCCGATTTAATGGGATTGCCGAATTTAGGACGAATTGCAGTTGGTTTACCAGCAGATTTGATTTTGTTTAAGGCGCGGAATTTCAGCGAATTGTTATCTAGAACCCAGGGCGATCGCACAGTTTTGCGGCAGGGCATTAAAATTGATACAACTTTGCCCGATTACCGCGAAATCGATGATTTATTAGCAATTTAAATCTGACATCCTGCATCACTTTCAAGAACAGGCAAGATGCCTGTTCCACAAAAGATAAATTTTCTTTCTACTCGTTACTACGCTCTGCCTGGTAACGTAGATCCGGAGGCTCTGCCTCCAATTTTCTTGATCGTAATGCGAGGCAGAGCCTCTAGATATGGTTCCCAGGCAGAGCCTCGGAACCAGTTAATTTTTAGGGTAATCTGTGCAGTGCATACGCTACATTGAGATGTTCAGCACAACTCTTATTATTGTCAATTTGCCACTAATTTGATATAAATATAAAAGCTAATTATAGTGAGGATGTTTTAAGTGAAAGCAGTTATTTTATTATCAGGAGGGCTAGATTCCTCAACAGTTTTGTATCAAGCCAAAGCCCACGGCTGCGAGTGTTACGCTATTTCCTTTGACTACAAGCAAAGACATCGGCGAGAGTTGGAATCAGCAAGGGCGATCGCACTTTCGGCCGGTGTTAAGGCGCATCAGGTGGTAAACTTTGACCTAACGCTTTGGGGCGGTTCGGCTTTGACGGATAATGAGATGGAATTGCCGATCGATCGCAATCTTGCAGAAATGTCCCAAAACATCCCAATTACCTACGTTCCAGCTAGAAATACAATCTTTCTCAGCTTTGCCCTCGCCTACGCAGAAACTCTAGAAGCCGATCGTATTTACATCGGTGTCAACGCTTTAGATTATTCTGGATATCCCGACTGCCGCCTCGATTACATCCAAGCCATGCAGGAAGTATTTCGGTTAGGAACAAAGCAGGGTCGAGAAGGAAATGCTATTAATATTATCACACCTTTGATCGAACTTAAAAAGACAGAAATTATTCAATTAGGCAACAAATTAGGAGTACCTTGGGAGCAAACTTGGTCTTGCTACGCAGGCGGGGAAAATGCCTGCGGTGTTTGCGATTCTTGTCGGTTGCGGCTGGCGGCTTTTGAGGAATTGGAATTAAAAGATCCGGTGCCTTATGCTTAAACAGTATTCCGACTCGGCGGTTGAAAGCGTTCCTCCATAAACTCTCGTCCCTCTCTAAGAGACTAAAGAATAAACGGGGTTGCTAACTCTGATTTGGTATAAAAAGTTGCGCTATTTCGATCGCCCTTTTCATCAAAATCTTAATGAGACAATTTTGCCACACTACTCAACCCGCTATTCTTTCGCCCTTTCCCCACAATTTCCCCATCGGCTGCTGCAATTTCATCTAAAGCTCGATCGCCCGCAGCGTCTTCCAACAAGTGAATTTGAAGTTGATCCAACCGCGGCCCGGACACAGAAACAACCGTAAGTTCCACATTTTCACCGCGCCAAACTTCCCCCACAGCCGGCATTCTTTGCAACTGATAGCTCAGAAAACCTCCGATTGTCTGATATTCGTCAGTTACTGGCAAATCCAAATTCAATATTTGATTCACATCATCTAAATTTAACTGCGCTTGCACTAAATAAGTGCGATCGTCCAATACTTGCAAAGCAATTTCTTTGCTGTCTGGTGACTCGTAGCTGCGGCCGATAATTTCGGCTATCAAATCCCGCAATGTCACTAACCCGGAAATGCCACCAAATTCATCGACTACGATCGCAATTTCTTCCGACGAACTCTGCATCAAAGGCAGCAGTTCCCCCAGCAGCATCATCTCCGGCACAAACCTCACCGAATCCATCCAAGGTAAAATTGGCGTGTCGGGAGATAGCAAACCTTCAGCTAGGGGTTTCGCAAGTTGTTTGAAGCCAATAATGCCGATAATGTCGTCTAAAGAATCTCCCGTCACGGGATAGCGGGAATGGTGAGAAATCGCCATTTCGTCGAGCAAAGTTTGAAAGGTTGCTGTCTTGGGAAGTGCGACAATGCTAGGCCTCGGCACCATTACTTCTTCTACCCAAACTTCGCCAAATTCAAACACGTTGTTGAGCAATTCTCGCTTTTCTGCTTCCAAGCCGCTGGATTCGCTGGAAGTAGCTATAATTAATTGCAGTTCTTCGGGAGTAACCGGGCGATGCCTTAGATCGTATTCGATGCCCGCAAACCGCAAGAGCGATCGAGTAGATTGATTGAGAAACGACACAAAAGGCTTGAACACACGGGCAATCAATAAACTCGGAGGCCCTAAACTTCTGGCTAGCTGTTCGGAATACAGTAACGCTACAGATTTGGGAAAAAGTTCGCCCAGTACGATTTGCAGGTAAGCTAGCAACAAAAAAGTTACTATTGGTATGCTAAAAGAATGGGCGATCGCCGACTTGATGTAAATTGGCAGCGGCAAATAGCCGATCGACATTCGGACTAGCACGGCGATCGTACTTTCCCCAATCCAGCCGAGAGCTAAACTAGAAAGAGTGATTCCCAACTGCATTGTCGAGAGCAATCGCTCGATACTTTGCTGCAAAGATTGCACAGTTAAAGCTGCAACGTCGCCAGCTTCCACTAACTGATTGATGCGCGATCGGCGTACCGTCACCATCGAAAACTCAGCCGCCACAAAAAAAGCATTAATCGCAATCAGCAACAGCACTGACAGCAACCGCGACAGCACCTCTGTCGAACTCATCGCGGGTAAATCAGATATCTCCTGCACTCTCGCCCCTAAAAGTGACACAATGCTCCCTAAAAAAACTTTCTCGATCAAACCTGAGAATCCGTCTGCAGGTTTGGTCTTCTTTTATTTTACTTCGCCACTGGAATGCCAGATATTTGCAACTGAAGTTTTTGACCTGGATAATCTGTCAGCGTCAGTGAAACTTCTTTAGCATTTTCCAGCAAAGCTGTGGGAATACTCACCGTACCGTAATACACCTGCCCGTTGGGGGGCAGTTCCGAGGGCAAATCCTCGGCAGTCGCGCTCAGGGCCCGGCCACGATCGTCAGTGACGTTCAAGAAACTGTAGAGAAACCTCACAGCTTGCGATCCTTCATTTTTCATGCTCACGTCTAGCAGCATGGAATTGTTGCGCTGACTGGCCGCGCTCACTTCCAGAGTTATTCCCCCGTCGCGACTGTTCAGAGGAAACTTGGCGCTAGCATTTTGTGCAGCGGGTTTTTTGGCTGCGGCTGGTTTAGAGCTTGCCTTCTCTGTTTTAGTATTTGCCCCGGCCGTTTTTTCTGGATCGCGACCTTCTACCCGTGCTTTGACGGTTGTGAGAATGTCTTTTTCTTTCAAAATGCTCACTTGGTCTTTGCTAGCCGTCTTTCCAGGCTTGCCGCTGCCAGCATTGTTGCTGGGACGAACATCGGGTTGAGTCGTTCCTTGCAAGGCTTCGCGACCTATAGTAAATCCCCAAACAGAACTCGTCACGCCTGCTCCAAACATGAGAGCGAGCAGAATTAGAGTCAGCACTACCGTCGAATTCACTGCCATTGCCTATAAGTTTATGCCGAGTCCTAGAAACTGCTTTGTCCGGTCGATCGGCTCCAGCACATTGGCTAACAGGCGATCGGGACTCAGCAGATCTAAGAATTTTGATTTTTGTTCTCTAGTTCTAGCACGGACTGAGAAATTATGTTATAATTCATTTTGAGTTAGATCAAAGAAATAGATTTAACGGCAGTTGGCCGAGCGGTTTAGGCAGCGAACTCATAATTCGCCCCAGGCAGGTTCAACTCCTGCACTGCCGATTTAAAATTAATCATGACGCTCCGCGCTCTGGCTAAAAACCAGGTTTCTTCCCAGATACCAGTCCTGGACGGATGGGGGCCAGAAACCCGGTTTATACGAAAAATTTGCGACCAGAAACGAAAAATATCCGAATAAACCTGGTTTGTGAGGTCGCAAGTGCGATCGCAAACTAGAAACTTGGTTGAGCGCGAGATCCTGAGCTCGCATTCCACTCGAAAAATTATTATTCTGATGCCAAGGTCAACGATATTAAGCCTTAATCAATTCCACATTATATCTGCTCGCTTCTGAGATGGCGGGCGCTGCGCGGGGACGATCGTACTGCACTCCAAAAATTATTATTCCGATGCCAAGGTCAAGGATATCAACCCTTAATTAACTCCACTCCGTCGCGCCCGTCGAGCTCTTGAACGTAAACCTTAACTTGTTCTTCCTTTGCAGTCGGCAACTTTTTACCCGTAAAATCCGGCTGAATCGGTACTTCTCGGTGGCCACGATCAACTAATACCGCCAACCAAATTTTCTCCGGGCGCCCGTAATCGTTGACCGCATTCAAAGCCGCTCGACTCGTTCTGCCTTTATATATAACGTCATCTACCAACACCACGGTTTTGCCCGTCAAATCGAAAGGAATTTCTGTTTTAGCCGGTGTCCGCATCGCCACTCGATCCAAGTCATCTCGGTAAAAGGTAATATCCAAAGCGCCCACGGGTACTTTGACTTGTTCGAGAACTTCAATTTGATCGGCCAAAATTTGAGCTAAAGGCACTCCTCTACTATGAATACCCAACAGCACTAACTCCGAGGGGTTCCCTGATTTTTCGACAATCTGGGAAGCGACGCGGGTGAGAGTGCGCCTCACTTCATCAGGGGATAAAATTTGGATAATTTTAGTCATTGGTTGCTGCGAGCTAATTGTTGGCTGTTGGCATATCGAACAATTTGAGATTTGAGATTTGAGATTTGAGATTGACTTGACAGATGAATCTGGGGGTTTGAACAAAGGTCAAAACTTTTTTTGCTGCTGTCGGTGGCTAATCTGTGTCTTCTGCAGGACTTACCCCGAACGGATGAAAAGCAGATGCTGCGATTGCTTAGCCGAAGGCGAACAATGACAGAAATACGTTATTTATGTCTCCTGGAGTGTTCGGGTGAGGTCATCAGTTAGCGGCTCAAACCTAATAAGGTATAAAAAAGCAATGATAGTCCCAACCAAATCAGAAAGCAATACCGAGTTAATTGCAATGCTTGGCAAATTAGCGGCGCTGAGATCGGGTGAACCGGCTCGCCTAACAGCGGTTTGTGTTTGAGAACTCCGCGATAGGAATTAGTACCTCCTAGTTGCACTCCCAAGATGGCGGCGTAAACGCACTCGCTCCAACCGGAATTGGGACTGGCATCTTTAACAGCATCTCTCTGACAAATTTGCCAAATGTAAATCGGTTTGCCAGATATAACGGCTAAAGTAATCACTGTTAGCCGGCAAGGAATCCACGTCAGCACGTCTTCTAGTTTGGCGCTAAACCATCCTAAATCTGTGTATGGCGCTTCTTTGTAGCCGATCGTAGAATCTAATGTGCTGGCTGCTTTGTAAGCGATCGCCAAGGGGACTATAGCACTCGCCCACATCGAGTTAGGATCGATCGGGGCAGCGGTAACACTTAATAATAGATGCGGCAGAGCGAACCCAAGTAAGGCATAAAATAGCGGTGCTGTCACGCCATCGACTGCATTCTCTGTTACAGTTTCTAACAATGCTCGCAGAATTTCTGGCTCGGATAAGTTTTCGGTATCCCGGCCCACGTAAAGGCTCAACCTTTCTCGCGCCTTGACTAAATCTCCAACATTTAAAGGTGCTAGCACATCCTCCGCAGCCGCCCTCAAACTGCGGCCTGCAAAACAGCTTGCCAGCAAAATGGTCTGTATGGCAATACCTAAAAGAGGATGCACCCAACTAGCAGCTTGGACGATCGACCAACTGACAGTATAACTGCCTACAATCAGCCCGATCGCTAGTATTGTACCAGCACATCGTAGCAGCAGTTTGTGCCGGTCGCCAGCGGGACGGTCCTCTGCTTCAGGCATTTTGCCTACGGGATTATTCCATATATTAAAGACAAGTCGAGTATAGCGGTCGATCGCCCAACCCATCGCCTGCACGGGATGTGGCCAACCCCAAGGATCGCCGATCGAATAATCCAACACCGCAGCTAAAATCAAAACAGGAAATTCATCCGGCATCATTATATATTTTGTCAAACTTGATAGTCCGTCCGACCAGGAGCGATCGTCCGGGTAGCGCAGGTTTTAACTGCTGCTACCTTTGGGGACTTTAATTTTTTAGCAGAAATTTTAACTGCTGAGATTACTTTCGTCGCGCAGCAAGTGTACGTTCTCCTCCCAATTAACACCGTCAAAGGGTAGAATCTCAAAGTGTTTGATGGCATCGTCGTCAAGACAGCGGACGTTGACATCGAATTGATCGGGATGCGATCGGGGGCGATAGAACGAGTGAATGCCGCAAATTCCGCAGAAAGTATGTTGAGCAGTTCCTGTATTAAATGTATAGGTGGTCAAAACATCTTGGCCACTGAGCAAGGTAAAACGTTCCGGCGGCACAATGAGGTGCAAAAATCCCTTCTTTTTGCAGATAGAGCAGTTGCAATCTGATGCTTCGTGTTTGTCAACGGCGACACGGAAGCGGACAGCTCCGCAGTGACAGCCGCCAAAGTAAGTAACAAGTGTTGCGTCCATGTGTGATTGCTGGCGATCGAATGAATGAACTTACCATTTAAATGATAAAGCTAGTTTCTTCCCCAAGAGCCGCTTGCCAACTGCGGACATCATAGTATAAGTCTTCGAGGGAAATACTGTACAGCGCTTCGGCAAGTTTTTTGTGCAATCGGTTCCACAAACTGAATGTTACCCAGTCCTCTGCTTGCGTCGCGTCGGGGAAATGTCGAGGTAAAGGTTCAATAGTTTCACCTACAGCCTCTAAGATTTGTCCTAAAGAGATTTGAGCGGGCATGCGGGCTAATTGATATCCTCCTTGGGAACCCCGAACAGATTGGACTAAACCGGCTCGTCGCATTTCAATCAGCAATTTTTCTAGATACGGAGCAGGTAACTCCTGTCGCTTCGCTATCGATTTCACCGATGTCGGGCCATAGCGAGGTTGCAAACTTAGATCCAGTAATGCTTTGACACTGTAGTGTCCGCGTGTGGTTAACTTCATGGGATTTTAAGAGCGGGGCAAATATTTAGCTAGCTGATAGCTGATAGCTTATGCTACCGAGTTTAGAGATTGCTCGCACCGGCTGCAGCTACTCCTCAAGAAAGACTGCAGGTTATTAAAAATATTTAGATAATAGTGGTTAACAATTGAGCCGATCGGTGTAATATGGTTTTACGACCAGCTATAAAGCTAAAGTTTCTTGGTCAAACCAAAAACCAACCGAGAAAAAATCCGTACACCAGTTGAATATTTCAGGACTCAGTAAATGGCTAAAAAGAAAAATATCGAACCCCTTGAAGGCGAAGATCTGATCAAAAAGGTCAAAGACCTAGAGAACCTTACCAAGGAAGAAAAAGCTAGAGCCTGTGGCTACTACACCGTTACCAAGAACGGCGTAGAACGGGTCAACATGATGAAATTCCTGAATGCGCTGATTGATGCAGAAGGCATTCAGCTAGACGGGAAGCAAAACGGCAATGGACGCGGCGGACGCTCTGCCAGCTATCGGATTAGCGTTCAATCTAACGGCAACTTACTGATTGGAGCTGCCTACACCAAACAGATGGAACTCCAGCCAGGAGATGAATTTGAAATCTCTCTGGGACGCAAGCACATTCACCTGCGCCAAATTGATCGAGAAGAAGAAGTAGCCTAGGCCTTTACGACTTGCTTTGACTTCTTGCTTGAACAGGTTGGTTTGACTTCAAGCGTTGACTGCAAGCAGAAAATTGGCTCTGAAATCTTTCTGTGAGCCTCAAACAGTATGGCTTCTATAGATGGCAATGGCTGGACAAAAGCCACTGCCACTACTTTATATTTTCCGAGAATACCTATTCTCGCCCCTCGCTATATCCGTGTGGACAAGCGGGGGATTTTCCGCGTAGCTGTTAAACAGAAGTTCGGCAGCCGATTGTGTACGGGATTTAACGGATGTAATGGATGTAATGGATGGATGTTCTGCAACCAATTGTGTACGGGATTTAACGGATGTAATTGATGAACCGAAGAGGTTTGAAGGAAGAATTAGGTTTGGTTGAGCTAGGAAACCCACCAAAGCAAGAAAATTGCAGAGGTATTCTCAGCAAACAGTGCGTCATACCAGTTGAAAAAAAGAAAGAATGCAACTGTAGCGCAGCTCGAAAGCACGAGCTTGATCATTCATTCCCAATTATTTAACCTAAAATCTAAAATCTAAAATTTTATGTGTCTGTGTGGGAGGTGTTTTGAGGGCAAGGAAACACCTCGATCGCCCCTAAGTGAAATTACAGGCTGGAACAGTTAAAGTGTTAGGGAGCAATTAGTCATCAGCCTATGCCGTTGCCCCGATTCGCGAGTAAAACTTCTCAACACCAACCAAAAATCTCCCTGCGTCGCCTTCTAGTGGCCTCTTTTGTGCTGCAAATCGTCGCAGGAGTGGGGATTGTCGGGTATCTGTCCTTTCGCAACGGAGACAAAGCAGTCGAAGATCTCGCCGAGAAATTGATCGCGGAGACGGGAAAGAGAGTTGAAGAAAAGCTGATTTCTTTTCTCGAACATACCCAGTGGGTAAATCAACTTAACGCTGAAGCGATCGAGCGCGGTGAATTAAACTTACAGTTAGAAAAGCCACAGCCTCGGGGAGAGAAGTTCCTCTGGCAGCAAATGCGATCTTTTAAAAGCATTCAATGGATATCCTTCGGCGCTGAAAAATCAGGAGAATATCTCGGCATTTGGCGCAACCCCACGCATAACAGCTTGCAAATTGTCGCGGCGAACAAGTCTAGCAACTTTCACAGCATTTACTACGCTACAGACGGCAACGGCACTCGCACCGCTAAATTAAAGGCAGAACCCAGAACCTACGATGCCCGTCTCCGCCCCTGGTACAAGGAAGCTGTCGCAGCTAATAAACCGATTTGGACGAGCATTTATCCGGGTTTTACTCCTGGGACGGTTTTTATTGCTGCCAGCCAACCGATTCGCGCTCGAAATGGTAAATTGCTGGGAGTTAGTGCAGTAGACTTTTCGCTCTCGGAGCTTCAGCAATATCTCCATCGCATCAAGCTTAGCAAAACGGGACAAATTTTCGCGCTCGAACGATCGGGCTTGCTGGTTGCCAGTTCGAGTCAAGAATCACCCTTTAGAAAGATGTCTGGAAAGCCGCAACTGCAGCGGGTGAATGTTTTAGACAGCCAAACTCCTGTCATTCGCACTGCAGCTAAATATTTGTACGAAAACTTCGGGGGCTTTGACGACATTCTGCTGCGGCAGCAACTGCAATTTAGCCGAGACGGGGAGGAATATTTTGTGGAAGTGCTGCCCTTTTCTGATGTTTACGGTTTGAACTGGCTGATTGCGATCGCAGTTCCCGAATCAGATTTCATGGGGCAAATTAACAAAAATACGCGCACTACAATTTTACTTTGTTGGGCGGCGCTGCTGCTATCGACAATTGCTGGAGTGCTGACAGCTAGGTGGGTAACGCTGCCGCTGCTGCGGCTCAACGAAGCAGCTAAAGATATTGCCATCAGAGAGTTCGATCGCCCTGTTGCTGTCAGTAGGCTTGAGGAAGTCGGCGAATTAGCGCACTCTTTCAACGAGATGGCAGCTCAACTGAAACAGTCTTTTCAAGCTTTGGCAGAAAGTGAAGAAAAATTTGCCAAGCTGGTAGAAAATTTGCCTGTTGGAGTCTCGGCGATGACTCCGGGTGGTGCATTTATTTTCATCAATTCGGCGGGAGAGCAAATATTGGGTAGGGGAGAAATGCCCGATGCTACCGCACAAGAGCTACCACAAGCTTATCAAATTTATATAGCAGGCACTAATCAACTCTACCCGGCCGAGCAAATGCCGTTTGTGCGGGCGTTGAGTGGCTTGGAGGTGATTGCTGAAGATATGGATATTCGCCGAGACGGGAAAAATATTCGTTTGGAAGTGCGAGCGCTGCCGGTGTTTGACGGTGCGGGGAATATCCTTTATGTTCTTACTGTTTTTAAAGATATTACGGCTCGCAAACACGCAGAGCAAATATTGACTGACTACAACCGTACTCTGGAAATTGAAGTAGTCGATCGCACGATCGAGCTAGCCTCGATCAATGCCCGCTTGCAGCTCGAAATTGAGGAGCGCAGGCAAGCTGAAAAAATTATCCGTCAAGAGCGCGACTTTAACTTAAAGATTATCGAAAATTCTCCGATTTTTTTTGTGGCGATCGACTCTGAGGGTAAAATCCTGCTGGCGAATAACAGTATCTGGAAGCTGTGGGCTATACTGCCACAGAAGTTGCAGGCAAAGATTACTTAGCGACATTTGTACCCCCAAGCGATCGAGCCGGATTACATTCGATTTTTACGGGCGTAACAGCGCGGGAGCAAACGGTTAACGAACATCGCATTCTCACTTCGGACGATCGGACTTTGTTAGTCGAGTGGCACGGCACACCGGTGCTCGACGAAGGTGGCAGTCTGGATTTTTTGTTTGGATTTGGGATTGATATTGGCGATCGCAAACAAGCACAATTAGCCTTGCAAAAAAGCGAAGCTCTGTTTCACAAATTAGCGAACACTGTTCCCGGAGAACTTTACATATTCGTGCAGCATCCCGACGGCTCAGTCAAGATGGAATATATCAGTCCTCTGTGCCGAGAAATTCAAGAATTAGAGCCGGAGGAAATCCAGAACAACTCTGCTTTATTCTACGAACAAATACACCCGGACGATCGATCCAGTCACTTCCAGGCAATTGTCAAAAGTGCCACTGATCTCGAACCATTTTCCCACGAGTGGCGGATTGTGACAGCCTCGGGAAAACTCAAATGGCTGCAAGGTTATTCTCGACCAGAATTGCGCGAAAATGGAGATATTGTCTGGCACGGCATAATCATTGATACGAGCGATCGCAAACAAGCAGAACAAGAACTCCAACAAGCCAAAGAAGCCGCAGAAGCTGCCAACAAAACTAAAAGCCTTTTTCTCGCCAACATGAGCCACGAATTGCGAACCCCCCTCAACGCCATTCTCGGCTTCGCTCAATTAATGGAACCCAGCGCTAATTTAACTTTGTCGGAGAAAGAAAATATCAAAATTATTCGTCGCAGCGGAGAACACCTGCTTCAACTGATCAATCAAGTCTTAGACTTATCTAAAATAGAAGGTGGGCGGATGGCACTCAACGCCAAAATCTTTGACTTGTACCGCTTGCTGGGGGACGTGCAAAATATGTTTCAAATTCCGGCTAAAAATAAAGGATTGCAAGTAATTATTTACTGCTCTTCCGATGTTCCCCAATACGTGCAAACTGATGAGGTTAAGTTGCGACAAGTCTTGATAAATCTATTAGATAATGCGGTTAAATTTACCCATTATGGTTCAGTTTTAATCACGGTAGGCTCCAAGCAAGAAGGAAGAATTAAGCCTACCGAAAACGAATTTTTAAATAGTGGAGAACCTCAACGAACTCTTTTTATAGGTTTTGAAATAGCCGATACAGGAGTTGGTATTTTCCCGGAAAAATTAGAAAGCATATTTGAATTATTGGTGCAAACTTCATCAGAAAAGAAAGTTCAAACAGGTACGGGTTTAGGATTAAACATCAGCCGCGAGTTCATAAGATTAATGGGGGGCGACATTACTGTCGAGAGCGAAGTGGGACACGGGACAGTCTTCAAGTTTCACATTCAAGTTGTTACCGCAGCGGGTGCTGGTGAAGTCATCAATAAATATGTTGAAGTCAATGATTTATCGCAAAGTTCAAGAATGGTACAAGAAAAAATATCTGATAGTGCTGCAATATTTACGCTGGACTCCAAGCCGAAAGTTCCCCCAGAATGGACGAGCAATCTAAAACAGGCAGTCCGTGAGGCTGACTTCGACTTGATTGCCACAACAATTGAGGAAATCGGCAGCGATAATGATGTTTTTGCGGAAGTTCTGATGAATCATCTATATAATTTTGATTATCAAAAAATACTAGATTTGATTGATGAAATTGAGCGGTAGGGGGCGCAATGTGCATCTTCTCCTATAAATTTGCTGAGTTATCGGGTGTGGGTACGCTCACCTTATATCAAATCTGTTAGCATCGGAATTATTCCTATCTCTCTTATCGACATCTGCGTGAATCTCCGTCAATCTCTTGTCATCTGCGGTACGATAAATTCTCTTTTTTGACCGCAGATACAGGCAGATTAACACAGATTAACGCAGATGAATTAGATGGATTTCGGTTGTAAAGTCCGTGGTTGACTGTTGACTGGATGTTACTATTCCGATGCTGCCGGAATTGATATTACCTATAAAGTTGCTGTAGAAAGCATCTCTGCATAGATACTCCCAGAACAGTTATTTTAGAGACCGCCCCAATAGTCATGAGGTGGCAAAACATCCTCGCTCACAGGTCAATACACTTTGATAATTATTATGCTTGATTTGCTGCTAATAATTTAGTGTTTGACTTGACTTTTGTGAAGCTAGAGTTAACCCCCCCGATCGCCCTTTTGGTAAGGGGAAATCGAGGGGGTTAACTCTTATTTGTCAAGTATCTGAGGATATCAAGCAGGGTTCGCTTCGGCTCGTCTTTGCAGCAGGCGGGCAATTTCAGCTTTTTCTACAAGTCCGACGAGGACACCGTTTTCGCGAATGACGGGGAGTTCTTGTACTTTTAGCTGTTCCAGAAGGGTGACGACTTCGAGGAGGGATAATTCTGGTTTGACGGTGGTGGAAAATTCGATCGGCTTCAGGAGTTCTTTCACTAAAACTTGGGGCCAAGTTCCGGTAGGAATGGTTTTGAGGTCGTCAAGGTCGATCGCACCTACCAATTGTCCGGCATCATCTGTTGCCAGAAACCTGCGCCAAGTTTGAGTGCTACCGATCACGTAGTTGTTGGCAAATTCTCTGAGGGACAAGTCTTGGGAGACGATCGGACTTTCGGGAGTCACAGCATCTGCGGCTGTCAGGCCTGCCAGTTGATTTTGGACTGTGGCATATTGGGCAGATTGACCGGCATTTTGCAGTAAGAACCAACCGATTACTAGATTCCAAATATTGCCAAAGATGCCTGTAGCAATGGCAATCCAACCAATTATTTGACCAACGCGACTAGCAAAAATTACACCTTTGTAAGGGTTGCCAGTAATTTTCCAGACAATTGCTTTGAGGATGTTGCCGCCGTCGAGGGGCAAACCGGGAATTAAGTTAAATAAGGCTAAAACTAAGTTGATGGAAGCTAAAAGTCCGACGATGGCCGCTGCGGGGCCTGTGAGACCAGCACCGATGCCGATCGCTGTTAACAAACCGGATAACAATAAGCTGACCAACGGGCCTGCAATGGCTACCCAAAATGCTTCTGCGGGGGTTTTAGATTCTCTTTCTAAATTAGCTAGTCCGCCAAACAGAAATAGCGAAATCGATTTCACGCCAATTCCCTGTTTAATGGCTACCCAACTGTGTCCTAATTCGTGGGCTAAGACGGAAGCAAATAACAGTAACGCTGTGAATAATCCCAGCATCCAAGGCGCTACGGGGCCCAATGTGGGAAACAGGGCAGCTAATGCGCCGCCGTACTGCCAGGTTACTAAACCCAGAACTAAAAACCAAGATGCGTTGACAAAGAAGGGAATCCCAAACAGGCTGCCGACGCGAAATGTACCGTTCATAATGGCTACCTCTGATTTTACGAATGAGAGGTTTTTCTCTCTGTCTCCTTATCGTAACGAAACGTAACGGCGATGTTAATGTTTCAATTAGGGTGTTATCCGTCTGTGGAGGTTCGGTTTGCTGAATAATTACCGCCGGCTGCGGTTTGGCCCGCTAGGGGTTAAAAATCCTTATCTCAAAACGGAAGTTCTTGCTATGAGGCTTGAGGAGGATATCTGTTTTAGTTTTCTGTTTTAATTTTCAGCCGGTTTTAACTGAATGCAAGCTTTGAGACGGAGAATTTATTGCCGGCGGACTATTACACCTGTAGCAAGAGCTCAGTTTCAACCGACTTTAGCTATAATGACTTACCCTAAGAATAGTTTTGGTGCTAATAATTATGCCAGAATCCTTTTTGCTCGGCCGACTGATGCTGCAATTAAACAGCGAAGTCGCTGATATTATTACAGACTTATCCGCTGTTGCTTCAACTCCCGATGGCTATTTGTGGCTGGGTTCCGATGAAACGACTTCGATCGAGCGTTTGTCGCCTGTCGCGCCTCATATTTTTGGAGAACATCAAAGATTTGCGATCGCAGATTTTATCGATCTACCTGGAAAATCAGAAATCGATATCGAAGGAATGGATTTCAGCAGCGATTATCTTTGGTTGGTCGGCTCTCACAGCACAAAACGCAAGAAAGCTAAAGGCAAAGACGCAGACAAAGACATTGAAAGATTAGCACAAATCGAGACTGAGGTCAACCGCTATTTCCTGGCGCGCATTCCTATGAAAGACGGGATTTTGTGCGAGTCAATTTCCCCTTCAAACAATCCCGAAACCAAACTGAAAGCGGGATGTCTTCAGCGGACAGAAACGGGCAATTTGCTGACAGACGCGCTCAAAGATGACAGCCACCTCGGCTTGTATTTATCTGTGCCGATTCCGAGTAAAGAAAATGGCTTTGATATTGAAGGGTTGGCGGTGCGGGGCGATCGCATTTTGCTCGGTTTGCGGGGGCCGGTGCTGCGGGGTTGGGCGATAATTTTAGAAATAGAAGTTGAAGAGGCAGAACCGGGAGTTTTAAGGCTTAAGGAAATTGGGGAAGGAGGGAAATTGTACAACAAACATTTTGTTGATTTGAACGGTTTGGGCGTGCGAGAATTGTGCTGGAACGGGGAAGATTTGATTGTTTTAGCCGGGCCGACCATGACTTTATCTGGGGCGACGAGGGTTTTTCGGTTGAAGGAAATTTTAGGGGGATCGGGCGACAGTATTACTGAACAAGATGGGGGAGATTTGGAGGTATTGTTTGACTTGCCTTTTAAGGTTAATACTGACAATGCTGAGGGATTGAGCCTGTTTCCATATTTGGGGGAGGAGAATTCGCTGTTAGTAGTTTTTGATTCGCCTGATGCGGGGAGAATGGTGGAAGAAAATGCTATTCTTGCTGATGTTTTTAAATTAGGTTCGTAGTAGTAGGGTGCGTCATAACGGGAGATATTTGGGAGAATTAATCACCCATGAACTGATGCACCATGCGATTAGGAAGGTGCGTCAGATGTAATTTTTCCTAGAATTAATTAGACATGAACTGACGCACCCTAGAAATTGGGTTAATTGTCGATCGCATCCCTTCGCCGCTGGCTGTAGCGTTTCAATTCATCAATTAAGTGAGTATCGTTAGAAGCTGTTCTAGCGCCCGCTTCCGCCGCCCAGCGCTTCAAATCTTCAATTTGCGATCGCGCGATCGCAGCTAAAGGTACTGTATCCTCGATCGACCTCAAAATATCCTCGGTCATCAAATCCCGGCGCTGTCCGTTGACAAAAGTGCCAAAGGCTCGATACAATCCATCTATTACAACTTGCTCGATTTCTGCACCGCTAAAATTCTCAGCGCGTTTCGCCAAAATCTCCAAATCAAACTCGCGCAATCTAGTCGGCCGCAGTCGCTGCAAATGCACTTTAAAGATATCTTGCCTTTCCGATTCTGAGGGCAAATTCAAAAAGAAAATTTCATCAAATCGGCCCTTTCTCAGCAACTCGGCCGGCAAAATCCTGACGTTATTTGCAGTTGCAACAATAAACACCGGACTGGTTTTTTCCTGCATCCAAGTAATCAAACTGCCGAATACCCGGCGCGAAGTTCCCGAATCGCCGTCGCCACCGCTGATAATGTTGCCGAAGGCTTTATCTATTTCATCGATCCACAAAACGCAAGGTGCGATCGCCTCTACTAATTGTATCATTTGTCTAACCCGACTTTCGCTTTCCCCGACCACGCCACCAAACAATCTCCCCGTATCCAATCGTAGCAGCGGCAAACGCCATTCTGAGGCTATTGTTTTCGCAGATAAAGATTTGCCAGTGCCTTGAATTCCTACTAACAAAACTCCTTTGGGATTCGGTATGCCGTAGCGACGCGCTTCATCAGTAAAAGCATCTTGCCGCATCTTTACCCACTGTTTCAAATTCTCCAAGCCGCCAACACTTTTTAGGGATTCTCTGGAGTTAAAAAACTCCAAAATGCCCGTTTGGCGAATTGCTTGCTGTTTTTCCTCCAAAACTCCGTCAATATCTGACTCGTTAATTTGCTGTTTGGCGGCCAAAGCTTTAGCCAAAACCCGCCCGATTCTAGCGCGACTCAAACCCTGACAAGCTTTAACCAACTGTTCCCTTGCTAAACCGCTAACTTGCAACTGTTGTGGCTTTTCCACAACGTGAGAAATTAAACTGTCGATTTCTTGCACGTTGGGCAAAGGAAAATCAATTACTGTTACTTCTTCTTTCAATTCCTCCGGTAATTCCAGCGTGTGAGAAGTAAGAACTATAGTTTTTTTGCTGCGCTTTAATTCTCGCGTTAAATTTCGCAATTCTCGCACTACCGCCGCGCTTTTTTCGGTGTATGGATATTTCAAAATAGGGTGCAAATCCCGCAGTACAAATATTGTATATTCTTCAACAGCAGTTTTGCTGACGCGATCGAGCGCCGCCATTACCGAACCTTTCCCAGAACCGTTATCCTCCCACCCGCGCACAAGATCCCACCGCAACACCCGGCGCGCGGGAGTTACTTGCAGCGCTACTTGGGCAATTACGGCTTCGACCGGTTCCTCCTCCGCGCCGACAATGTACAGCAGCGAATAGCGGGCGCGAATCATCAAATCTAGTCGCTTTACCAGTGCCTCGAAATGGTTATTTTTACCGCCATTGATGGCATCTAATTCTTGGGATTGGGGGTAATTTTCTGTCATTCTATTTCATATCTTAGATGTATATTCAACTTTATTAAATATTTGGTTTGCAGTCAGGACTTTAGCCATTAAAAAGGACTTAACCGGAGTTAAGGCTTGTAGTAAGGACTTGACTCCTTAACAACTATTTAGCCGGACTAAAGTCTGTACTGCGAACGTTAAAATTATAACAGAATAGTGACCAGTTGGCTACTTAGCAACTTTTCGAGCTTGTTTCACCATTTCAATGAGAGTGTGGTGAGCATCTTCGGCGTCTTTTAAAGTGCGATCGAATTTAACTCTAACGGGCACTGTTTCGTCGTTGACTTTAGCTGTTAAATCCATGCCGTTAGCATCAATAGCGAGCATTTGAGCTTCCGTTGCCTGCGGTTGGTCGCCAAATGCTTGAGCATATAGCACGACAGCGCTAGCGTGGTCTTCGTTCATGTGAGTGCAGATGCGATCGCTAATCTCAGTGGAAAACTGTTCTGACATGGGAGATTCCTCAGATGCAATATCGATCGATTGTACTGCGATCGGTACAAACTTTTCAACCGCGATGAATTGCATCAAGAGTTATGAGTGAAATAAAAGGAGAAAGAAGGAAGAACCAGAAGACAATAATATCGAGCGATTCAGTAATTCAAAAATCCCTCATCAAACCGAATTTTCTAGATAATTAGTAGGATTAGCTCCACCCTTCCCACGGGCTGACTTCCAGAACACCAGAGGGTTTTAAGACTACCTTAAATTGAGAAAAATCCTGATTTTTACCAGCCTTACGAAACGAAGAAAGAGAAACTTGTTGAATAAAATCACCCGCTGCTTGGTTCAGCGGCTGACAATCTGTAATTACCCCTTCTTCATTCACGGCAACGCGATAAACTAATGAAGTGCTGAAGGTGGGAGTCGAGCGCCAACTCTTGTCAATTTGGTCGTAAACTTTCCGGTTCAACTGTGCAATTTCACCGGGGGATATAATTTCAGAAGGTGCTGCCTCTACCTCTGGCGCAGGAGAGTTAACCTGAGTCGCAAGCGGGACAGGTACAGGCCAAAGCTTAATAGTTTCATCTGCGCTACCGCTGGCTAAGACAGTATCTTGAGAACTAAAAGCGACTGACCAAACTGGCTTAGAATGCTCCGCAAAATTTGTTATCAGTTCACCTGTTTTTAAGTTCCACAACTTAATAGTTTTGTCGTAGCTGCCACTAGCTAAAGCCTGTCCATCCGGGCTAAAAGCAACTGAGAGCACCGGGCCGGAATGTCCTATTAATGTGTGCAGAACTTTGCCATTTGTAAACTGCCACAGCTTAACAGTTTTATCCGCACTGCCACTCGCTAAAGTTTTCCCGTCAGGGCTGAAAGCAACTGATTCCACAGGCCCGGAATGCCCAGTCAGCGTGTAATTGCCGCCATCATCAAGCCACCAAATCTTGATAGTTCCATTCTCGCTGCCGGTTGCCAAAATTTTACTGTCTGGGCTAAAAGCGACAGATTGAATCCAGTCTGTATCGGGAAGTGTGCCCAGTAGTTTGCCATCGGGAAAATTCCACAATTTTACAGTTTTGTCGGTACTGCCAGAAGCGAGTAACCTTCCATCAGGACTGATACTTATTGCCTTGACATCATCCGCATGACCTTTCAAGGTATTGATGAGTATGCCAGTTTTGAGATTCCACAATTTAATCCGGTTATCCCAACTCCCGCTAGCCAGAAGATTGCCATCAGGACTAATGGCGAGGGATTCAATTGCATCGGTATGTGCTTTTATGGTGTAAAGCAATTTGCCGGTTTGCAAGTTCCAGATTTTGATAATGCCACTATAACAGCCGCTGGCTAAAGTTTTGCCGTCTGGACTGAGTGCGATCGCGTAAATCCACCCTGAATTATCTTTAAAATTGCTAGAATATTGAGTGAGCAACCCCGGTTTTAACTGAGATAGAGTTGTTTCGGATCTCGAAAGTGACCTAGACCAGCCGATACCTGCCGCAGTTACAACTGCTGTTAATGTCAAGGCTGCTGAAACTTTCCATTTAACTGCTTTTGATATCATAAATATGGCCTCCCAAACTCAGTTTATGTAAAAAAAACTCCCCGATTTCAATTCCGGCAAATTATCGCTGATGTTTCGTCTGGATTCTCACTTTGAGAAATGCTATTCAACACTTTTATTTAGCACTGTTACTTTGCCTTCTTTTGGCTGATGTTTTTGTTGTCTAGATTGGCGCTGAATCCAGGTGCGGCAGAGGAATAAAACTATTATGGCGGTTATAGCTGCAATTCCAACAGGCGTTAAATATGTCCAGTGACCGGCCATTTTATCCCAGATATGCCAGGTTACTAAAAACATAGCAAGGTAAGTGAGACTCTGCAATCTTTTCCAATTTTTCTTGAGCCTTTTCATACTCCAATCATTAGACGTGATAGCCAAAAGAGTAAAAATAATGAATGTGGCTACTCCCTGGAAGTAAACAAAATAAGTTGTGATATCGAAAACATCAAAGTTTCTTTGTTTGAAAAAGATGAATCCGTGAAGTACAGCTAAAAAGAAAGAAAGCAGACCAATGAGGCGGCGATATTTCAGCAACCATTGGGGAAAGCCAGTTTTTTTTGTGATTGGTAAAACCATTCTCAAATTTGTGGGAAGCAGTGTGAGAATATAGCCTGTTAAGGCCGCGAATCCCAGGAGACTCGCCTGAGAAAATGTATCTAAATCCATGGTTAAAAGTTGCATGAATTACTCTCATTGCTAAATAGGTAAACTTTAATTCTACCTAGGCTAGCATTGGGAAAGAGCCATGTCAATTAACCTTTAAGTTGATAAAAAGTCTTCGCAAGAATAGCTGAGCTGGTTAAAAGTTCAGTCTTTAACTCAATCCAATGTCAGCTAATCCTGACATTGGATTGAGGAGATTACCTGAACTTTTGGCTAGGTATGGCGCCAAACTACAAACGGGTAAGACCCCTTTCCATAAGAGAGGATTGAACTCCTCACTACAAACTGCACAGCCTAACTAAAAGATCGATCGTCAAACGGCAATTCATCAAACCGCGAATCAATATCAGCCTCAGCATTCGCAACAGGGGAATTAGGGCCAGATGCCGACGGCTTAACAGAATTCACCTGGGCTACTGATAACTGGGTCGCAGGTTCCGATTTCTGTAGGTTAACTACCGGCAACTCCCCGCCATTTTCTCCATTTTTGCTCGTTTGATTCCACATCATCATTCCCAGCAAACCATCAACCAAACCGCCACCGCTACCGTTGCCTGTTACCGCAACATCCGGCACAACTCGCACGTTGCGATCGCCTATAATTTGCATTAACTGCAAAGCCGTATAACCCGAACCTCCCAAAGCTACAACACCCGCGCGATAAGCTTCAGCTTGAGCATTTCCCTTCACCCGAATCGACTCAGCTTCACCTTGAGCTTGTTTAACCTGAGAATTTGCTTTCAACTCAGAAATTTTCACGCCTTGTTCGGATTTCACCATCTCTTGTTGAATCTCAGCCAGCGCCGTTTCCCGCACCAATTGTTGCCGCTGAGTTTGTGCTAATTGCTGCACCTCATAAGTCTTGCACTGTTCCTCAGCAATTTTGCGATCCGTTTGAGTTTGCATCAACTCTGCAGGCGGCAAAATATCCCCGATTAAAGTATCAATTGCCTGCACGTCGTAGGTACGCAAAGCTGCTTTGATATACTCGGCGGCTTCCGCTTGCCTGCCACTTCTTGCGGAGAGAAAATCTAATACAGAATAAGCTTGAGCCGAATTGCGGAAATAATTCCCGATTGTCGGCTGCAAAACGTGGTCTACTAAATTCTGCATCGAACCGACGCGAGAAATCACTTTTGGAGCATCCAAAGCGCCGACGTGAATAATCTGAGCTACTTCTAAATCAAAGGCGAAACCGTCTTGAGAACGCACGGTTAAAGACGAAAGTTTAGAATCGTAACTGTGCCTTTCTGTTTTGCCAGACCAATTCAATACTATATTAGTAGTCGGCACTAACTCTACTTTCAAAATGCGAGTATTCAGCGGATGTTTGCCCGGATAAAGGGGAGTTACCCAAACGCCTTTATTGCCGACATTTACTAAATTTCCGTGAGTGAAAGCAGCGCCGCTCACATCTTCCGAGGTTTTACCGACATAGGAAATAACCGCGCCGACATAGCCGATCGGGATTTCGGTCATCGCCACTTGGTCAACCCCGACAAACCAAGGATTTAAGTTCCACGAACCGGAAAGCAAAACCTGTTCCTGCAAACCGCGCCGCCCGCCTGCGGTGATAAATTTTTGCGCGTTTTGGAAGTTGTCGTGATTCGGGATAATCGCGCCGGCAATTTCGCCATCTTGAATCGGAACGCCGTCAAAAGTTGTGACAATCCCTACTTTATCTGGGGCAATTCTGTACAGCTTTAACTGTTCTGCTGTCATCCCGTGTTTGGCAGCATTAGCCGCTGTAATTACTGTAAATAATGCTGTATTAATTCGATAGCTACCGCCTGTCAAGATGCCGAGTTGTCTACCTTTTTCGCCGCCGCCTTTGAGGAATTGACGAGCATCTTGAAAATTATCACATTCTGTGATTTTGCCGAGGATGCGCTGCGGCGGAATTGACTGGCCACCTGCTGCGATAATTAAACCAATTTCACCTTGGGGAACTACAGTCAGAGACTCTTTGCGAACGTTGTATTGCAAAGGCCAATAACCCCAGTGCCAACCGGGGGGCAAAGTATCAGCTTGATATCCTGCTTCTCCGTTTAAGGCAATTAAATCTCCGGGCGGTAAAGACTTGCCGCCGAAGCTAAACTTTTTACTGACAATGCCAACTTCGCGATCGCCAATTACTACCAATCCGCCAAAAAATAGCGGCAGCACCAGAATAATTATCATACCGCCGATCGCGATCGGGATAAATCCGCCCGGAGCGAGCTGCATTGTCTGCACGGGAACAGTGCTGCGTAACTGCCCTAGCTGCAAGCTAGAATCAGGTTGTGCGACTAACTGAGCCGAGGTTTGATTTGCGGGGGGGATATTGCTAGTGGCTAATACCGGCGAGGGTTTCAAACTGCTAATTGCACTAAGAGCTAAAGACGCCGAAACAGCGGCTGCTAAATGTTTTAAAACGCGGACTTTGACTTGAGATTTGGACAAAAATGAATAAAGCATTTTTTTTGAGCAGGGCTAATTTGTCCTATGAGCTCCAGCTTAGCCTTACTAAAAAGTTTTTACCTAAAACTTAAGGTCTTATTTATCATTATTTGCCCTCATAATAGTCATATTTATTAGTAAAAATGCTTATAATTACACTACAGGCTGACAATCCCTCTTTTTAATGCGGAAATCGCGGCCTGCGTGCGATCGCTAACTCCTAATTTGCCCAAAATATTGTTGATGTGAAACTTGACGGTACTTTCGCTGATGTGCAGCATTTCACTAATCTCGTTGTTGCTTTTACCAGCGACTATGAGGCGGATGACTTCTAATTCACGATCGCTCAATTCAGGGCCACTCAGGCGATCGGCTAACTTAACACCCACTGCCAGCGGAATATACTTTTTACCCTCAAAAACCGTCCGAATTGCTGCTAAAAGCTCCTCTGGTTCCGCATCCTTCAGCAGATAGCCTTTTGCACCAGCTTGCAATCCGCGATAGATGTTTTCATCGCCGTCATAAGTCGTCAGCACCACAATCCGGGCGCTGGGAAACTCCGCACAAATCGCAGCAATAGCGGCGACTCCATCCATCACCGGCATCCGCCAATCCATCAGCGTTACATCGGGCTGATGTTGGCGAAACATTGCCACAGCTTCTTGCCCGTTGCTTGCTTGCGCCACAACTTTAACATCTGATTCCTGCTCCAGCAGCGCCACTAAACCTTGCCGCACAATATAATGATCGTCGGCAATTAAAACGCGAATAATATCTGATTGGTTAATCATGTTTCCCTGTTAATTTTATCAAAAAAAACTGAAAATCTAACTACAAACTTACTATGTATGGTGCGAAATGTGCACCTTACTTTACTGGCGATTAACTGAAACTATAACTTCTGTTCCGTTTCCGGGGCTGCTGTTTACAATTAGTTGCGCGTTAATGCGATCGGCGCGTTCTCTCATCCCCAATAAACCAAAGCCATTCCTAAAACCCATACTTTCCGTGTCAAATCCCTGTCCGTTGTCTTGCACGCGCAAAAGAAACTTGGATATTTCGTAAACCAACTCAATTTTTATCGCCGTAGCTTGGGCATATTTGAAAGCATTTGTTAATGCTTCTTGCCCGATTCGCAACAGGTTATTTTCTATTTCTAATGGTAGGGAATAGGCTGTGCCAACCACTTCAAAAATAGTGCGCGTATCTGTATCTGATGACAGTTGTTTAGCAATTTGGTTTAGAGCGCTATACAAGTCGCCATCTTCTAACAGTTGCGGGCGCAAAGATTCTACGGATCGCCGCGCTTCAGCAAGTCCAGAGCGAGCCAATTCGCAGACTGTTTTTATGTGTGCTTGTGCTTGTTCTGGATTCGCTAATATTACCCGTTCTGCGGCTCCCAAATGTATGATGATGCCTGCAAAAGTTTGTGCTAAAGTGTCGTGAATTTCCCGCGCCATGCGGTTGCGCTCTTCGAGAATATTTTGGTCTATGAGTTGTTGAGACATCCTTTTCAGACGTAATTGGTTTTCGACGCGGACTAAAACTTCTTGTTGTTGAAAAGGTTTTGTAATGTAGTCTATTCCGCCCACAGAGAAGGCTTTTACCTTATCGAAAATTTCTTGCAAAGCGCTGATAAAAATTATTGGAATATCTTGAGTTTTCGGAGTAGCTTTGAGCTGAGCGCAGACTTCATAGCCATCCATGTGAGGCATCATAATATCGAGTAAAATTAAGTCTGGTAAGTTGGCATTGATAAAGTTTAGAGCTAATTTCCCACTGGGAGCTAGGTGAACTTTATATCCGGCGGCTGATAGTATCCCGCTTAAAAGTTTTAAATTCTCAGGACAATCATCAATAACTAAAATACTTTCTTCGCGGGTAAAACTGAGGTTTTTGTTCATGTCTCATCCCTCAATGTGTGTATTAAATTTAGCAACTGTTCGTACTGAAAGTTTTTAATGCAAGCTGCGCTCGCCCTCGCTAAGGGCTGATTGATTTCGCGAATTTGATTGATGACTGTTTGCATCTGTTCCAAATCGAGATTGCTAATGGCTTGCTGGAGATTGGCTACTAACTCAGGAGGCAGTTCAGAAAAAGCGGTTTTTGTCAATACATTTACTTCATTTTCTGTGAAACTGGCCGCAGCATTTAGTTCTTCAAAAACGAATTGTACTCCGATATGTTTGTGGAGAACATCAAATATGTTTGCTTCTCTAAATGGTTTGCGAACAAAATCATCGCACCCGGTAGAAAGGATAACGGCTTTCTCTTCCTCAAAACTACTTGCTGTTATGGCAATAATTGCTGTCTGGGGTAGGCACGGGGGCACTACCCCTACAAAATCATCGTTTTCCGTAGGGGCAATCCCCCTGTGGTTGCCCTCTTTAATTTGTTTGGTTGCTTCATAACCATCCATCACCGGCATCCGCATATCCATAAAGATTAAGTGCGGCGAATATTGCTCCCACTTTTCTATTGCTTCCATCCCATTTTTGGCTTCGTAAACCTCGAAACCGATCGCAGAAAGCAGTTTAACTAGCAGTTGACGGTTGTCAAAAGCGTCGTCTGCAACGAGAATTCGATAGCGGGGTTGATTGGGTGCGATCGCCATAACTCGTCTGGTTGGCTGTTCCCGTTGGCGATCGGCCTTTTCAACTGCATTAACTTTAATGTCAAATTTGAATATAGTACCGCCTCCAGCACAAGAACTGACTGTCATTTCACCTCCCATTAACTGCACAAAAGAACGTGCGATCGTTAAACCTAATCCTGTTCCTTGTTGCGATTCTTCCCCTGTTTTAGTTTGAACAAAAGCTTCAAATATCTTGTCTAACTCACTAACATCAATTCCCGCTCCCGTGTCTTCTATCTCAAAGCAGATTTGCTGAGCCAAATCCTGATTTTTAATTTTCACATAAATGCCGCCTTCGGAGGTAAATTTAATCGCGTTAGAAAGCAGGTTAATCAAGATTTGGCGCAATTTTATTTCATCAGTTTGCACATATTGGGGAACGTCTGGCATCCGATCTACTAATAACTGCAATCCCTTATTTTGTGCAGCAAGTTGGAACATATTTTTGATGTCGTCCAGCAGTCGGTGGAGGTCAAAATTGGTCTCGTTGAGAGTCGTGCGTCCAGCTTCTATTTTGGACAAATCTAATACTTGGTTAATCAGTTCGAGCAAATGTTCTCCGCTGCGGGTGATAATACTCAGGTGTTCTTGCTGTTCCTGCAATAGGTTATAACCGCGATTCATTAATTGGGAAAATCCGAGAATTGCATTGAGGGGAGTCCGCAATTCGTGGCTCATATTTGCGAGGAATGTACTTTTTGCTCGGTTGGCTTCTTGTGCGGCGTCTTCGGCTCGTTGTCGCTCGATGATTTCTCGCTGGAGTTCAAGAGTGCGATCGCTCACTTGCTGTTCTAAAGTGCGGTTGTAATCAGCTAAAACTTTTTCGGCTTGTTTGCGATCGGTGATGTCTTGAAATGTGGCGATCGCATAATTAATTTTGCCAGTTTCATCCACAATTGGTGTGCTGGAAACTTCCAAGGAAACAGTCTTATCAGGTCGGTGGAACTCTATATCATCTACTTTGACAGTTTCACCCGCCAAAGAACGCACGATTGGCATTTGTGCGGTGGGATATAACTCGTTAGTTCCTGCTAAATAAGCTTGACCGATTTCGGCAAATTGAGCGGCATTTAATTCTGGTATATAATTGATGCCGCTGAGTTGGGAAGCTGTGGGATTTGCGTAGGAAATTTGTCCGGCGCTGTCAATTACTGTTACTCCAATCGGCATAGCGTCGATAAATTGAGTCAGTCGGTTTTCGCGTTCTTTTACTTCCGCATAAAGTTTAGCATTGGTAAGTGCGATCGCCGCTTGTCCCGATAACAATTGCAAAACTTCCAGGCGATCGGGAGTAAAAGCTTGGGCGGTGAGGTTATTTTCGAGATAAACAATAGCAGCCACTTGACCTTGATTCATCAAAGCGGCACACAAAATAGACTTAGGCTGACGTGCTTTGATGTAAGGGTCATTCGTAAACTTTCCTTCACGAGTCGCATCATTTAATACTAAATTTTCTTTGGTTCGGGCGACATAATTGATAATTGTTTCGGAAAGTTCCTGGCAATTTTCTACTGGTTCAGATTGCAACACTGTTATCTGTTCATCATTCATTACACCTTCAGCTTCAATCAGCAATTTTTCCTGGGTTTCTAAAATTAAATATCCTTTTTGAGCGCCGACATTTTCAATCAAAATTTTCATCAATCTGGATAGTAATTTATCCTGTAGGATTTCGCCAGAAATGACCTCGGAAGCTTTCATGACTGTAGCGATATCCAAGGAAGAACTAGAAGGGCTGCCCGTAGTTGATGTAGTGGTTGAAATGTTTTTCTTTGTAGGTAGATCGAGCGTAAATAATTGCGGATATCGCGTTTCTAAATCTTTAACTTTAGCCACGGCACCCCAGAGTTGATAGCAGTAACGAGCTTCCTGCATATAAGCTTTAGCTGTTAATTCTTTCCCTCTCGATAAATAGAACTTGGCGGCGAGTTCGTAAGCGAGGGCGGCTTCGTGGATGTACTCGTTTTCTTTGGCAAGGGAAATTGCGCGATCGTAATAGTCGATCGCTTCCAGAAATTGACCTAAAACTCGCGTTTTTTCAGCTTCAACTAAATAAAATTTATGCCAATAATTCATTGGGGCGTGATGCGCCCAGTTACGCATTTTTTCTTGGTTGAGAGTCACTCGCTCGATCCAATTATTTTTATCCTCAATTGGTGTTCGATCGCTCGCTAATTTTAAATAAATTAAAGAATCATAAAAGTGAAATATCGGAACAGCAACTATTCCTGTTTCGCCACTTATATACTGTTGTGCCAGGTCTGCATTATCGAGCGATACATAATTATCTTCAAATAAAAAACCTAAAATCAGTTTGTTTAAAAAAAGCAAAAACAACCCGTGTTTGTCATTATTTAATAGATATACATCCCGCGATTCCTCTTCATTGTAAGCATCTCCTATCAACTGAATAGTATTGTTTGACTTAGCTTGTAAATTGTGAACCACCTCTAAAAACATAGAAAGATAATTTAAGCAACTTGTTAGTCTAAATTTTCTAATAATTTCACTGTTATTTACGATTTCCTGCTCTAGTTTCCCAAGTTCAAATCCCATTGCATAAGAATTAAAAGGTCGCTCGAATAAAACATGACCAATAAATTCTACATCTCCCGTTTCAACCGCCCTCTGATAAGCTTCTAATAACATCGCTCTAGTTTCTTTTAAATGCTTTTTCCAAGGAAGAATGTGATGGGCAATAGCATCTAAAACTTTAGGCTTGACTTCCTGGGCATTAAAGCGTTCTACTAACTTTAATGCCAATTGGGAAAACTGATAACCCAACTCAATATCTACAACAATCCCACACAATACAACGCCGTATGTCGCATAAGCAAAAGCCGACAAAATAGAATTTCCATATTTGACCGATAAATTGACATTAGTTAAAACCATTAATATCATTAAGTTGGGATTAGCTATATAGGTAGTCCCCATTAGTCTTGATAAAATCAATAAAGCTGCCAGAGGTTCAGGTTGTGTCATCTCGGGCAAGTCAAGCAATTCCTCTATTTTCCTGCCAGCCAAAAGTGATTTTGTTTCTTCAAATCCTTTTTCAACATCCCTCATGTCTGGGTTGTCTGGTAAATTTATACCCAATAATTGTAGAAAATACAAACCAATTTTTATGCCTTCTTGAAAGTTGCTTTGAGATAGCGCTGCTTGAATTTTAAGAGCATAAATTTTGGCTCCATCGACCGCGATTTTAGCATTTTCCAGGACGATGGCAGCTAAACTTTCCATCCGCTCGAAATCCCCAAAAAAATAAGCTGCCTCTGTGGCTTCTTGATAAAGCTGCAAACTTAGGTTATATTGCATCACCCAAGTGTTTTCTGCCAACAATTTTATACCTGTTTGCATATAGTTAAAAGCTGGCTGATAAGCAGTTGCTGCTTTAGCCTTTTGACCTGCTATCAGGTTTAATTTTGCCAGTTCATCTTTTTCTTGCTGATGAACAATCAACTCTAAGCCGAAATTTAATTGGTTAACAATATCAAATATTTTTTCTTCTCGGTTGTTAATGGGAATATTTTGCAGTAGTAGTTGTCCTATTTGTTTGTGGACGATCGGCTTATCCTGTTCATCAATCAGGGAATAAGCAGCTTGCTGAATTCTGTCATGAACAAACTTGTATTCTACGGATTGGTTACTGGGTGATTTACCTGCAATTTCTAATTCAACATCTCCCATATTCCCAAGCAACACGACTAAATTTTCAGCAACGGCTGCGTACAAATCATCCGCCGTTTGTTGCACAGATTTTTCGCAAAGTGACGCTAGCGTTTTCAGCTCGAATTGATTGCCAATGCAGGCTGCTAGCTTTAAAGTTTCCTGGGTATTCTGTGGTAGTTGTTTAATTTTACCAGCCATCAATTCGACAACATTATCAGTGAATCCCCTCGCTTGAATTTCCTCTAAATCCCACTGCCAACCCCCCTGTGTCCCCCCTTGGTGAGGCAGAGGAGTAAAGTCAAATTGTAATAGCCCTTCCGTATAAAGCGATTTGAGAAATTCATTCATAAAGAAAGGATTCCCGCCCGTTTTGAAAAACACTAACTCGCCAAGGGAGTTGACTCTTGCTTCCGGGCAATTCAGGGCATCGCCAATCAGTTGAGTAACCGTGGCTAAGTCCAAAGGGGACAGGGAAATGCGATCGACCTTTGCCCCTGTTTTGACAATCTCTTCAATTGTTAGCATTAACGGATGAGCCGCAGAAACTTCGTTATCCCGATAAGCCCCAATAAAAAACAGTCCGGCTGGCGAAGCATTCATCAGCAGTTGCATCAGTTTCAGAGATGCCCAGTCAGCCCACTGCAAATCATCGATAAATATTGTCAGAGGATGTTCGGGTTTGGTAAAAACTTGAATGAAGTTTTGAAACACAAAATTAAAGCGGTTTTCCGCTTCTGCCGCACCCAATTCTGGCGCCGCAGGTTGCTTGCCGATAATTAATTCAATTTCAGGAATTACGTCAATAATGACTTGACCATTGATTCCCAATGCGTCTAATAATTTTTCCCGCCATTCTTTGAGATTTGCTTCGCTTTCTGCTAACAGTTGTTTGACTAAATCCTGAAAAGCATTGACAATGGCGCTGTAGGGAATGTTGCGCTGATATTGGTCAAATTTGCCGGAGATAAAATAACCGCGCTGTTGAGTAATAGGTTTGTATAATTCTTGCACCAAAGCTGATTTACCGATACCAGAATATCCCGAAATCAGCATCATTGAACTTGTGGCACAGGCATCTTTCCTGTGACTGCTGACTGTTTCAAAAGCTGTTAGTAAGCTATCAATTTCTTCCTCTCTGCCATAAAGTTTTTGCGGAATTTGAAAACGGTTAGAAATATCTTGACTACCTAGGGGAAAAACTGATATGTTGTTATTGCTGTGCAGTTGATTTAAACATTGTTCTAAATCCGCTTTAATTCCGATCGCACTTTGATAGCGCTCCTCAGCATTTTTCCCCATCAACCTCATCACAATATCGGAAACAATTTGCGGAATTTCGGGATTCACCTCACAGGGAGATAAGGGCTGTTTAGCGAGATGACTGTGTACTAATTCCAGCACATCATTGGTGTCAAAAGGCAATTTGTTGGTCAGCAGTTCGTAAAAGGTAGCCCCCAGGGAATAAAAATCCGTGCGGTAATCTAAACTTCTGTTCATTCGGCCGGTTTGTTCCGGCGACATATAAGCAAGAGTTCCCTCTAAAATGTTGGGATTTTTGATGGTGTAATTCTCGCGCGTTAACTGCGTGGAAATGCCAAAATCGATAATTTTGAGTTTTCCGTTAGCTGGATTGAAGACAATATTTGAAGGGTTAATGTCTTTGTGAATGATGTGGGCGCTGTGAATTTGTTGTAAACTTTCTGTAGTGGCGATCGCAATTCTGAGAAATTCTTCAATACTAAATTTTTGCTGCTGCATCCAAATTTTCAAGGATTCGCCGCCAAAATCCTCGACAAACATCACCAGCGTGTTTTGATATGGCTGCAAATCATAGGCTTTTATACAGCCACTCAGATTCAGAGATTGTGTAATTTTATACTCTGTGCGATAGCGGGCGAGTTCTTGGGGTGTGGGATAATTTTCTTTAAGGACTTTGAGCACGACGGGGAGACTGTCGGGTTGTCGGAATGCTCGGTAAACCAGGGAGTTTGCGCTTTCGTAGATGAGCTCTGTGACTTCAACGCCAGGAAAAGTGAGCATATTCAGCCTGCGGTCAACTTTGCAGTCGAACATAGCATAAATTTGCTCCTCACACAAGATGTGCGTGAGCCATCAGTCGATTTTAGATGTTAGATTTTAGATTTTAGATTTGACTCCACATCTTAGATTTTAGATTTTAGAAGCCAAGACAGGCTTCCCAGTCAATACAGCTTGTTCGATAATGTCAGCGGCGCGCTTGACTCCGCCCGATCGCCCGATCGCCCCTTGCATCTCGATCGCCCTTTGTTTATACGACTCTTGGGTTAGCACTTTCACAATTGCCGATCGGACTTTAGAAACGCTCAATTCCTTCAAAGAAACCACTTCGCCAACACCCGTATAAGCAATCCGCGCCGCCACTCCCGGCTGATCATTGGCCACAGGAATTGCCACCATCGGTACTCCATTGCTCAATGATTCCAAAGTCGTATTCATCCCAGCGTGAGTAATCGTGAGAGTGGCTTTTTGCAGCAATTCTAATTGTGGTGCATAACCAACAACGAGCGGATTTCCCGGCAAGGGCGGCAAGGATTCGGGAGTCGCACCGCCGCCGAGAGATATTACCAATTGGGCGTCTAATCCTTCACAAGCAGAGGCGATTATTTGAAAAACATCCAGCAAGCGATTTTGCACAGTTCCCATCGAAGCATAAATCAATAGTTTGCCAGTTAATTTATCAAAAGGAAAAGGGACTGGTTTGCGCGTGGATCTGTTGTCATAAGGGCCAGTGAAATGGAAGTGTGCAGGTAAATCTTGCCTGGGAAAATCAAATTCTGCGGGTTGTTGGCTGATTTGAGCGAGTTTAGAGTAAAAGTCATTCGGGTGAGAGTAGACAGGTAATTTCCACTTTCGGCGATACTCGGCTATCGGTCCTCGAAGCGGTTTAACAACCAAACTGAGTAACTGATAGCTAATTTGATTGCGTAAACGTGCTCCCCAAGTTGGAGTGTACGGCCAAAGGGTACAAAAGGGAGGAATGTTGGGTTCTCGGTTGACGACTAAGGCACTGCAAACTGTTATAAAAGGAAGGTTGAGAAAATCCGCGATCGTTCCTCCTTCGAGCGAAACTTGGTCTACAAGCAAAGCTTCTACACCTGCTTTTTTAATGGCGCTTGGAGCCTCTCTGAAAATAGCAGCCGAAATCTGGGTAAAAGTTTTAATAGAAGATCGAAAGGCAGCCAGTCCGCTGAGCTTCCCCTGTTGGCTCAAAGTTTCTGCATTTGTTCCTAGGGGAAACTCATCTTCAGCTAATGACTGGAATTCTAATCCACTGGCTAGAGTTGTGGCTTTAGCATCAGGGAAGTTAAATACAGTAACTCGATGACCGCGACGAAGCAGTTCGCAGCCCAAAGGTATCATAGTGTTGAGGTGGCTGTTGAATCCCGGACAGAGAATGCCGAAGTGAGTCATCAGTAAAGGCTCCTTTGAGGTTAAACTTTTTTTATTGCAGTGGGGTGAGTGGTTTGTGTTGGGGGGTTGGGGCGTGGGGGCGTTGGGGCTATCGCTTGGAGAAACTCAGTAATGGGGCGCAGGCTTTAGTCATTGCAAGAGACTGTTACCAGTATATAGTTGTATGCGATCTGCGATACCTAGCCAAAAGTTCAGGTAATCTTCTCAACTAAAGGTTAGTTCAAACTAAGTTGTTTTTATAGGTTCACAACTCTACTTTTAGCTAGCTAATTTAGCCTAGGAATTTAATAAACTAAATTTACGCATAGGCCAGCCAGAGCCTAGCTGTAAAAAATCAACAAGGAGTAACTTCCATGTCGAGTGAAAGCATCATAAAAAAAGCAGCAGCAGAACAAGAAAGCTCAATAAATCAAGAATTGAACGACTTGGAATTAGACGCGATCGCAGGTGGTATGCGTACTCTCACAATCGAAGGCCCAGTGCCGGACTATCTGAAACCCCGCATATCCACGCAATTGATTAACTACATGCAGTCCTATTTTGGGAAATGAGCTGCTTGTAACTAGAAGCGATCGCGCTTGTCCTGAGTTTAAACATCTAAGGAGGAAACATCTGATGGAAAGCAACGATCAATTTTCGCAAGAATTACCGTCTGAGTTGTCCCAAATCGCAGCATCAGAACCGGAAAATTCAACTAATCAAGAATTGGACGAATTGGAATTAGATGCGCTCGCAGGCGGTTTGGGTTTTATGTTTCAAGATTGGCATAATATCCCCCGCTTCTCTCCGATCAATTATGAGGCATTTGCGGGTAAAAAAGTTGGATAGCAGGCAACTTTCCTAGGAGTTGGTTCAATCGCTTTTGGAAACAAATTGCACTAATTGTGCAAGGAGAAAACATCAATGGAAAGCAACAATAAATTTTTCCAAAAAGTACCGTCCGAATCCCAACAAGAAAACTCAAGCGCTGAAGAATTGAACGAATTGGAATTAGAGGCGATCGCGGGCGGCTGTTCCGATGCTGTCGATCAAGCTCGGGCTGCTGGTATCCCTGTTCTCACAATCAACCAACCGCCTCCAAAACTGCGCTTGACAATCCCTACGAAGATGTTGGAACTTTTGGGTTCATAACACAAGTTAAAAACGTTACACCCGCAGTCCGGCAGTCCGGCAGGGGTTTAAACCCCTGCCTCATAGCATAAGTCCTCTCAAAGAGGACTAATAAGTTATATCAGATCCGGTCGATTCGAGGGCGATCTAAAAAGGTTTGTAGTCCGGACAACAGTACGCAGCATTTTGCGGACTGTTGTCCGCACGAGCGATCGAATCTTATTGCGGTCGAGCGACCGAATCTAATATTATTCAGTCCTCTTTGAGAGGACTTTCGCTATGAGACAGGGAATTAATTCCCTGTCTGACTGTGGCATAAATTTTAAGTTGACAGGACGAAAATTCAAGCCTAGGTTCCTAGAAAATACCTGTAATTTATTATGGATACAATACAGCCACTATACCTCATGCAGCAAGCCCCCGATATGAGTAACGCTACAATATTTAGCGTTGGCTTAGTTATCCTCTGCTTGCTATTGCTACTTTTGTTGTGGTTGCCAGATTTGCTAACAAAACAATAAGCAGTCCGGCAACGAGCAATGTACGGGATGTAACGGATGTAAAGGAGATGTTGCACCATTTTTAATCAGGCTTTTATGAACGGGCAAGATGCCCGCTCCACAAAGAGTGAATTTCTTGTGGAACGGGCATCTTGCCCGTTCTTGATAAGGGTTTTACCTTGAATCTCTACTCAATCTGCCGCGCTACTAATCTACCAAATAATCCTCCCTGTTTTACCAATTCCTCAAACGAACCAAATTCTACCAAACGGCCGGCTTCAATTACATAAATGCGATCGGCATTGCGAATCGTACTCAGGCGGTGGGCGATGACAACTCGCGTCACATTCAACTTATCCAAACTCTCAGTAACGATCGCCTGCGTGCGGTTATCCAAGGCACTCGTAGCTTCATCCATCAGGATAACCTTTGGTTTGACAACCATCGCGCGGGCAATTAACAATCTCTGCCGCTGTCCTCCCGAAAGATTCGTGCCACCCTCGCTGACAACTGTGTGCATTCCCATCGGCATTTGTTCGATATCGGCGGCTAAACCGGCCATTTGCGCGGCTTCCCAAGCTTCCTCCTGCGTTACCATCGCCCCGCAGGTAATATTGTCAAACATCGAACCAGCATTAATTCTGCCGTTTTGCAGCACTACTCCTAACTGCCGCCGCACAGCTTGAACGTCGAGGCCTGCTAAATCTTGATTGTCGTAATAAACAGTCCCACTTTGTGCTATTTCAAATCCCAATAACAGCCGAAATAATGTTGATTTACCGCTACCAGACGGCCCGACGATCGCGATAAATTCCCCCGGTTGAATATTGATGCTGACATCATCTAAAATTGGGGGCCCGTCCTCCCGGTAGCGGAAAGTCGCCCTATCGATCGTAATTTGACCTTGCAAGCGGCCGGGATCGGCTTTTGTCGCGTCAGATTCCGGGATTCCCTGGACGATCGGTTTCGATCGCTCCCACAGCGGTACAATTCCTAAAATATCAGTTAAGGTATTGCTCAAATCTGTGATGCCGGAAAGAAAGGTTCCGAAGGCAGAATTAAAAGCAAGAAACGTTCCCATATTCAGTCCGCCTCCTTCTGTTTGAGAGGTTTGCATAAACACAATTGCAAACCAAAACATCAGAATAGAACTGACTAACGGCAGCGCTTCGTTAAATACAGAAACACTGTCGTCAATTCGTTTAATTCCCGTTCTTAGTTTAATTTGTTGGCTGTATTTTTTCGCCCAAGCTGCAAAGGCTCGCCCTTCGGCGGCTGCTACCCGCAGCTTTGATACTCCGTTAATTAGTTCTACTGTCAGCCCGTTAATGTCCCCTTCTCCTGTTTCCATCTGCCGCTCTTTTGGGATTAAGAGCAAGCTGGATGTGACTGTTACTATAACCGCCAGAAAAGTTAAGCCAATTCCGACTAAAGTCAGCGGCAGGCTGTAAATAAACATCAGCCCCAAATTCAGCAGGGAAAATATGGCGCTCAAAAGTGTCCGCTGCGTCGCGCCGCTGAGTTGGGCGCGAATTTGATTAACTGCTAATAAACGAGTCAGCAAGTCGCCAGAAGAATAGCTGCGAAAAAATGCCGGTTTTAATCTCAGCATTCGATCCCAAACTGCCGGCTGGAGAGTGCCGCTGGCAGCATTTTCGATCCGCAGCGTCAGAATTGTTTGGGCGATGCTAAATACAGCCCGTCCGATCGCCGCAACTAACAATACCAGCCCTAACTGCCACAGTAACAAACGATCGCTGTCAGGAATAGCATCATTGACCAAAATCGAGGTAGCTTGCGGCGTCACCATCCCCAACAGCGTTCCCAATATCCCCAGCCCGAAAGCAGCTATCATGTCTTTTTCGTAGCCCTTCGTCCCGAAGCGAAACAGTTCCGCAGCGTTGCGAACTAATAGTGGCAGCGGCCGGTAAAACATTAGAGTTTCTGGCGACAACTCTTGGGCTACTGCTTTAGTTACTCGTTTGCGACTGCGATCGCTCGGATCGAACAAAGTATAGCGAGATCCCTTACCAGGCAACAAAGCTACTGGTCGATCGTCGGACTTTGTATAAGCCAATAGCGGGCCGCAGTTCTGCCGCCACCAATCCCCAGCCAGCAGCACGCGGCGGGTGCGAAATTGCGACGATCGCGCGATCGCCTCCATCGGATCTTTCACTCGGCTGAAATCTTCCGAACCCGCCGGGGGATTGACGGTTATACTTTGTGCCTTACCTACAGCCCCAGCAGCGATTAACAGCGGTGTTCCTTCCTCAGACAAGGCAGTTTTCCGGGGATGCAAAACCTCGGTTAAATCTCCCAAAGCTGTCTGAGTTACTTGGCGGTTTAGCTGTTCGCGTTCCTGAAAGCGCCGAAATTCCTCTGCTTTTTGCTGGGAAACCAGCAAGTTCAAGCAGCAGCAAAAATACTCGTGCAGCAAAGCTAAACTCGCGCGCAGCCAGTCGGCATTTTCCACCTCTGCTGTTGAGAAAATTTGCACCTCAACTTCCCCGGATGCCACCAGCAGCATATTCCCAGCCAAAGGAAACGCTGGGGAAGCGGAATTTAACTTCAATTCCCCGACACTCGCATCGCCCGACGAGACGCGCACCCAGACAACTGTTCCCGGCGGCGATCGCAGCATTTGACCTTTTTGCAGCGATATCTGCTGCGAGGCTGCTACAACCGCAGTTTCTGGGGCAACTTTTTCCTCCGGGGCGTGAAGCGGATCTATGCCGTAGGGAATCGCCCGTTCTCCCAAATGCTTTATCCACCCTTGCACCAGCGATCTCGTTTTGCTCTCACCAGCAGCAACTAAAGCGGCACAATCTGCGATCGCGATCGGTTCCAGTTCCGTTTCGGCGATCGCGATCGCCAGAATTCCCCACCCATCCCCCAGGGCAGCGCCGAACAAAGCCTCGCCTGCACCGACGCCGAACAGATAATGGCGGTTGCCCGCAGGCTTCTCACTTTGTATCTTGGCTGCAAAGACTGCGATCGCGCCCGACTTAACAATCCATACCTGATGCGGGTCATTCAGCAGCAGCGGTTCATTTCCTTTAATTCGGTGCAGTTTCTTAACAGGATTTAGATCGAGCATAGCTAGTAATTGGTAATTAGTAATATCCAGTCGGGCAGGGGTTTAAAGCCCTGCCTCAAAGAAAACAGTGTGATCGAATCGATCGGGCTAATCCACAGATCCGCCGGGGATTAAAATCCCCGTCTCATAGCTAAAGTCGGTTAAAACCGACTGAATAGCTAAGACTCTATAGCCAACACTGAATAGCCCTATCAAACCATCGCTCATTTCAGTCCTCTTCAGAGGACTTTAGCTATTAGACAGGGAATTCATTCCCTGGCGGAATGTCTGGTTGGTTACTGTATTTCTGCTGTTTATTGTTCATTCCCAACCAAAAGAGCATAAGCTCCTCCCAGCTTTTGCAACTCCTCATGAGTGCCTCTCTGAACTACTTTCCCCCCTGCGAGCATAATAATTTCATCGCAATCTCGAATCGTACTCAAGCGGTGAGCAACCACAATACAAGAAGTACCGCGACGCCTCAAATTGCGATCAATAATTAACTCGGTTTCAGCATCCAGAGCACTCGTTGCTTCATCCAGCACCAATACCGCCGGATTTCTTACTAACGCCCTGGCAATTTCCAAACGTTGCCGCTGTCCGCCACTCATATTTGTACCCCCTTCATTGAGTTGAGCATCGTATCCTCCCGGCATATTCAAAATAAGTTCGTGAATTGCCGCATCAATGCACGCTTGCACTAAATCTGCTTCCAGTACTGTCGGGTCCCAAAGCGTGAGATTTTCCCGAACAGTGCCGGCAAATAGAAATATCTCTTGTTCGACCATTGCCAGCGAATTTGCTAGGATAGAACGCGGAATCAAATTGCGAGGAACCCCGTCAAATAAAATTTCGCCATTCATTGGTTCGTAAAGTCCGGTAACAAGTTTGGCAATAGTAGATTTGCCCGAACCGCTGCCCCCCACTAGCGCTACCCGCTGACCCGGTTTTACGGTTAAGTTCAAGTTGTCAATTAACGGCGCTTCCAAGCGGCTGTAGCCAAAACTGACACTCCGCAATTCAATGCTTCCTTGCAGGTGAAAAGCATCTGGTGCGATCGCGCCGCGGCCGTTTTCATTATTAAAAGAATCGCGATATGCTTCAGGATCGATCGGGTTTTGTAAAACGTCATCAAGTCGGCTTAAATCGGCTTCTAATTCTTGCAAAGTGCCGCCAAAATTGACCAGGTTGTTAACAGGTCGGAGGAATTGCTGAGTGAGACTTTGATAGGCAATTAACATCCCGATACTCAAACCGCCGTTCATCACCCGCAAGCCCCCGACAACCAAGATAGCAGTTGCAGCTAATGCCGTTAAAAATGCTGGCAATATTGACAATATTTGAGTGGGCAAAGCCAATTCTTGCTGGGCGTTGCTCATTTTGGCATAGTACCCGGCAAACTTAGAAAATAAATCGAATTCTAAACCGCTAGCTTTGACAGTTTCAATAGATTGAATGCCTGCGATTGCAGCACCGCCCACCTTACCTGTTTCCTGAGCTAATCTGGTGTTAGCATCGACGCGGCTGCGGGATAAAGATTGCAGTGCCAAAAAGTTTAATGCTGCAAAAACAGCGGCAACGCTGGTCAATACCCAGTCGTACATAACCATAATTATCGCATAGAAAACCATCATCACCGCGTCGATCGCAGTTGCAGCAAGTTTCCCAGATAAAATTTCAGCAACCTTATCATTAACTTGGCAGCGGCTGCTAATTTCACCTGCAAACCGCTGCGCGTAAAATCCCACAGGCAAGCGCAAAGTATGCCAGAGAAACTGTCCCGACATCGAAATCGCAAGCTTGTTTGCCAGCCGCCGCAAATAGAAAAGCCGCATCCGCGCTAGCAGCCCTTGGACGGCCGCCGCAAACAGCATTCCCAATATTAAAGGTCGCAGCCACTCGTGACGGTTTTCGACGAGAATTTCATCTACAAAAATTTGGGTAAATGCCGCGCCAGCCAAACGGGGAACAGTCAGTAATAAACCAGCAATTAAACAAAATGCGATCGCCCAACGGGAACTTTGCAATCGGGAATCTAAAGCACTGGCAATACTCGGTTTTTTTCCGCCCTTTTTAAACTCCGGCCCAGGCTCAAAAGTCAAAACAACGCCAGTATAAGCAGACTTAAATTCTTCAAGTGAAACAGTCCTCGGCCCCGATGCGGGGTCGTTGAGATAAACGCGCTTTTTCTTCATCCCCTCAACCACCAAAAAGTGATTGAAGTTCCAAAAAATAATAAAAGGCGGCGGTACAGTTTTCAACTCTTCAACAGTTTTTTTAAACCCTTTAGCATCTAAGCCGTAAATTCTGGCTGCTTTGAGGATATTAGAAGCTTTACTGCCATCGCGAGAAACGCCGCACTCGCTCCGCAATTGAGCTAAAGGTACCGGGTGTTCCCAGTAACTCAAAATAATTCCTAAAGCAGCAGCACCGCATTCTACTGCTTCCATTTGTAGCAGTGTGGGAGTACGAACTCGCCTTAATTTGCGCGGCGTAAAAAACTTGTGAATCGACGGTAATTTCATTACTTATTAACAGGTAATTAGATTCTGTAGGTTGGGTAGAGCGCTTCGCGACACCCAACGCCTGATTTTCACTCGCTTGAGTTGGGTTTCGTGACTTCAACCCAACCTACATATTTTGAATTTCACTGCGCTGTCAACTGTCAACTGTCAACTGTCAACTGTCAACTGTTAATAAACCCCAGTCAAAGACCGAAAAATAGGAATCACGTAAGAAATCGGCGCTAACTGCCCGATTTGAACCCGAACTAGCGCCGTAGTACCGGGGGAAATTTTGAGAGGAGGCCCGTTCGAGGAAGACCATTTGTAACCGCTGATAGTGTTCTGATCTTCCTGCAATTCTACAAAAATTTGCACGGGAGCACCGCCACCAGCTATGTTTTTCGAGATGCTGTCAGCCAAATTTTCATTGCCGATAATTGCGGACATATCTTGATTAGTAACGGGAAAAGGAGAAACTTGGGTTACTTTGCCGACAATGCCACCGTAGCGTTCTCGCTTGACGACGCTAGGGGTAACTTGTACAGTCATTCCCGGTTTAATTTGCTTGCCGTCTCGGTCAGCAAAATAAACAAGACTGACCATTTTTTCGCGAGAATTTTTAGATTCAACTGTCCCGATTCTTGTACCGATGTTCAGCATTTGACCTGCAACGGCGCTAACTTCTAAAACGCGGCCGTCGTAGTGGCTGGTAATTTTGCTGTCTGCTGTCAACTGATTCTGCAAGTGGGCAATCTTGCGTTTAACTTCCTGAATTTGATTTGTTTGGGCGATCGATTTTTCTAAGTCTTGTTGAGTTAGTTTTACCGCTTGGGTTTCCATGTCTTTAATCTTAGTTTTGATTTCGTCAATTTTATTCAGGTTTTGCAGGTATTCTCGTTCGGTGTTACTTTTCTGAACTTTAAGTTCTTGGAGATTGTTTTTAATTTCGTTAAGGCGGTTGAGATTTTGCAGGTACTCCCGTTCGGTATTGGTAGCTTCAACCTTGAGTTGCTGCCGGCTGTTTTTGATGTCGTCAATTTTATTGAGATTTTGCAGGAATTCGCGATCGCTATTGGTTTTCTGAACGTCGAGTTCTTTTAACTGCGTTTCAATATCCGCCAATTGCATCTGAGAGTCCGCGAATTCCTGTCTCGCTTGCAGCATTACATCCTCGCTGATCGCCCTCTCTTGTTCGTAAAGAACGCGGCGAGTTTCAAACCGCTGCTGTAATGTTTCCACCAAAGAAGTGATGTGCTGTTTTCGCTGCAAAAGACTGTCGCGTTTTTTGCCGATCGCTGCCAGAGTTTGCTGCCGCAATATCGGTGCAACTTGTTCCCGCCGCAAACTTTCTTCCAAACTTTGGCGTTTTTCTGCTAATGCTGTCATACTTTGCTGCCGCAGTACCGGCGCAATTTGTTCGCGGCGTAAACTTTCTTCCAAACTTTGGCGTTTTTGCTCTAATGCCGCCATACTTTGCTGGTGCAATATGGGTGCAACTGACTCCCTATTTAAGCTTTCTTTAAGGTCTTTTTGCTGCTGTTCTAGGGTTTTTAATTCCAGGGCAATCTGCTGTTTTTGCAGCTTATTAGTATCTTGTTTTTGCCCTTGCAGTTCCGCTAATTTCGCTTTTTCTTGCTCTAGCTGCTGCTTGAGGTCTAGTTTATCAATTCTGCCGATTTCCTGACCCCGTTTAACAACATCTCCCGGCTTGATATTGAGCTTTACCAATTGACCGGAACTAGCAGCTTGAAATTGCACGACGCGGCGGGGCAGAAGCAACACGCCTTGACCGGAAACAGTCAGCGGAATTCGCCCGATCGCACTCCAAACAGCCGCAGCAGCAACTAAACAGCCAATTGCAGTTAGTGGCAGCCACGATCGAGGACTAACCACCTGCATCATTTCGTCGAGGCGTTCCGGTGAAGATAAGCGATCGATCGCTTCAGTAGTGAAAAGTTTGTTTTGTTTTACCTGCATCAGCTATTCCTTTCGAGAGTGCGATCGCGGCTTTAAGCAGGGGTGTATTTGAAGGGGAAATTCCTTGCCAGTCAATTGAGGCCCAAACAATTTCCCAACAAACGTTCAAAGCTTCCGTGCAATTACTTGAATGTTCTCACTCCTGTTTGCAGCTTGCCTGTAAAATCACTTTACGGCAATTAACCCTGGTAAGACCCTAACTAAAAGTAGAGTTTTCAGCTAACAAAAAGACCAGCTTACAGCCAGTCTTCAGACGGGGGAATGACCCGAACTTTTGGCTAGGTATCGCCCGCAGCCAGTGCCTACACATTGGTCACAGTTAAGCTAAAAACACTTTTGTCAATGACTAAAATTACTCTAAGGTATCGAAGTAACAACTTAAAATGTCGTGCAATTTGTTCAAGGAGGTGGGGTAGAACATTTACGACTTCTGCAATGATTGTTATATAGTTTGATTTTTGATAAGATTACTGAACCAACCCTAGTGCAACAAAAGGTTCTAGTTTTGCTTGGTATTTCTCTAATTTATACGCAGTAAACCGGGGGCAAAAATCTTTATTTCAAACGCTTAATGTACACTGAATATGCCTTTTGTCAGTTGGGGAAGTTCAGTGTAATTGGTGATTGGTAATTGTAGGTGGGGTAGAAGGAAGGGAAACCCACCTACAATTACTATTAACAGTCAAAAATCAACAGTCAACAGTCAACAGTCAACAGTCAAAAATCAACAGTCAACAGTCAACAGTCAACAGTCAACAGTCAACAATTAATAGTTAACTGTTGACTGTTAAAGAATGCGTGTGCCGAACTCACTAGAAACTGCCGGAAAGGCTGTTCATTCTCTCGACTTAGAACTTTTGGAGAGCTTACCCTCAAAAGGTTGAACTCCACTATTTGGATAGTTGTCATCGCTGGGGCTAAAAATCCGCACCGCTGCTTCCGAAACGTAACGCATCGCGTTTGCCAAAGATTTAGAAAGATTCATAGAATCTGCCTCTCTTGTCTGGGTTCTGATACTTTTAATATTACTCGGATTTTTGGGCTGTGGATGAGTTTAGCAATATTTATTTGAATTACTTATTGGTCTGCAACAATGAAGCAAGCTGAAGGTTTGAGACATTACACATTTTTGGACGATCGACCTTTTGCTGATAGATTTTTCCTGGCTCAACTCAAGCAGTCGCGATCGCCCTTCGACGCTCAGAAACCGAGTTTTCTAACTCTATTCAAAGGCTGCAACGAAATATTTCGCAAAAAACCCGGAACGCTTGAGTGTTTATGCTTAATTCCTGAGTTTGTTAAATTAAGTATTTATATGAATTTTACCATAATATTAATGTACAAATCAACCAAAATCCGCTATCAAAGGGCATAATCAGCGAATTTTTTCGACAAATATCTGCAATCTTCATCAAATATTTACAAAAAGATATGGTGTTTGTCACTATAATTAAGAAAAAGAAGTTTGTCCGGGGTTTTTCTTATGGAAACTGCGACAGAAAGCCTGCAGCTCACAGGTTTTGAAGAAATCTTAGAAGACCGGGAACTGACGGTTTCTTCAGCAGATTACAGCCTTTTGACCGATCTCTACCAGCTAACGATGGCCGCTTGTTACGTCGGGGAAGGGCTCGACGGGCGGGCTGCGAGTTTTGAATTATTCGCGCGCAGGCTGCCAGAGGGTTTTGGCTACGCGATCGCGATGGGTTTGGCGCAAGTTATCGATTATTTGGAAAAATTTCGGTTTTCGCCGACGCAAATTGAGGCTTTGCAGTCCACTGGGATTTTTGCAGGTGCCCCGGAGCGATTTTGGACTTTACTCGCCACAGCCCGTTTTACTGGCGATGTTTGGGCGGTGTCCGAGGGGACTGCGGTGTTTGCCAACGAGCCTCTGCTGCGAATTGAAGCTCCTCTGTGGCAGGCTCAGTTAGTGGAAACTTATTTATTGAATGCCATAAATTATCAAACTTTGATTGCGACGCGGGCAGCGCGGCTGCGGGATGTGGCGGGCCCGGAGGCTAAGTTGCTGGAATTCGGGACGCGCAGGGCTTTTGGGCCTCAAGCTGCTGTTTGGGCGGCTAGGGCGGCTCTGGCTGCGGGGTTTGACGGAACTTCTAATGTTTTGGCTGCTTTGAAGTTGGGCCGCAAACCTGTCGGTACGATCGCCCATGCTTTGGTAATGGCTGTGGCTGCCCTCGAAGGTAGCGAGAATCAGGCGTTTGCAGCTTTTCACCGCTATTTTCCGGGGGCGCCGCTGCTGATTGATACTTATGATACTGTGGCGGCGGCGCGGATGTTAGCCGATCGAGTCAACAGCGGTGAAATGCAGTTGGAAGGCGTGCGGCTGGATTCGGGCGATTTGGCGGTGCTGTCTCGGGAAGTTCGATCGATCCTGCCTGGGGTTCCAATTTTTGCTAGCGGCGATTTGGACGATCGAGAAATTGCTAAATTAAAAAGTAGCGGTGCTTGCATTGACGGTTACGGTTTGGGAACGAAGTTGGTCAGCGGTTCCCCTGTCAACGGTGTTTATAAGTTGGTGGAAATTGACGGGATTCCGGTGATGAAAGAGGCCAGCGACAAGGTAACATATCCCGGAAAAAAGCAAATTTTTAGACATATTGAAAATGGGCAAATTCTCGGAGATTGTTTGGGATTGTCGGGAGAAAATATTAATAATTGCGATTCTCATATACCATTAATGAAATTGGTTGTCAAGGACGGCAAACGAGTGCAGAAGCCTGAAAGTTTGGACGATATCGCGAAACGAACTGCTGCTTCTGTCGCCAGTCTTCGCCCCGAAACTCGCCAACTTGACAACCCGATTTCGCTGCAGGTGGAAATTTCTACAGATTTGCAGAGTCTCACCCAAAAAACGAAAAAGAGTCAGTAGTCAGTAGTCAGTAGTCATTAGTCATTAGTCAGTAATCATTAGTCAGTAGTCATTAGTCAACAGTCAACAGTCAACAGTTAACAGTTAACAGTTAACAGTCAACAGTCATTAGTCATCAATCAACAGTCATTAGTCATCAATCAACAGTCAACAGTCAACAGTCAACAATTACCGATTCCCTATGCAGAAGATTGCTCTTTTTGGAACCAGTGCCGATCCACCCACAGCAGGACACAAAACAATTCTGAGTTGGCTTTCTCAACATTTTGATTGGGTAGCAGTTTGGGCATCGGACAATCCTTTTAAGTCGCACCAAACTTCTCTAGAACACCGATCGGCAATGCTGCTGTTAATGATTCAAGAAATTAATTCGCCGAGACACAATCTTTGTTTGCATCCAGAACTCAGCAGTCCGAGGACGGTGGAAACCGTGGAACAAGCAAGATTGCTGTGGCCGAATGCAGATTTGACACTGGTAATCGGTTCTGATTTAGTGGGGCAACTGTCTCGCTGGTACAAATTTGAAGAATTGTTAAAACAAGTTGATCTGCTGATAGTACCGCGACCCGGTTATCCATCAGAGCAAATAGATTTGTGGCAGTTGAGGCGCATGGGTGCAGAGGTGGCGATCGCATCTTTGAGTGGTCCCAATGTTTCTTCTACCTTCTATCGGGAAACAGGAGACACCCAAGCCCTGACTCCGACCATCGAAGATTACATAAATAGGGAGCATTTGTACGCATGGCACGAGGCACAAAAAAGAGCGAAGGTTGCTCATTAGCGGACTTTAAAGTAGGAGTAGATAATGTGATTTTCTCCGTCGATGCCGTGCAGAACCGCTTGTTGGTACTGTTGGTAATGCGGCAAGACGAACCGTTTATCGATTCTTGGAGTCTTCCCGGTACTTTGGTGCGGCACGGAGAGTCTCTTGAAAATGCGGCTTACCGGATTTTGTCTGAGAAAATTCGGGTAAAAAATTTGTATCTGGAGCAATTGTATACTTTCGGAGAACCGGGGCGCGATCCTCGGGAAATTACCAGGGGCGATCGTTATCTTTCGGTGAGTTATTTTGCTTTAGTTCGCTTTGAGGAAGCTGAGTTAATTGCTGGGAGTGTAGTGGCTGGTGTGGGCCATCGCGTCGGCGGCATTGCTTGGTATCCCGTGCAACAAGTTCCTAAGCTGGCCTTCGATCACAATCAAATTCTCGAATACGGATACCGGCGACTGCGTAACAAACTTGAATACAGTCCGGTAGCTTTTGAAGTTTTGCCGGAACTTTTTACTTTGAGCGATTTGTATCAGCTTTATACAACTATTTTGGGGGAAAATTTTTCTGATTATTCTAATTTTAGATCTCGATTGTTAAAATTGGGTTTTTTGTGCGATACCGGTGTTAAGGTTTCGCGGGGGGCTGGCCGCCCTGCTAGTTTGTACCGCTTTGATGCGGTCGCTTTTGCTCCTTTCAAAAATAAGCCACTGGTGTTTATCTAGCTGTTCCTTGGATGACATTCGGGGATCAATTTAGTAACATTAGAATAGAAGCTATTAAGGAGTGCAGACTATGAAAGACCCTGATGAATGTGCTAATATTCACGAAGTTCGGGAGGAAATTGATATCATCGATCGAGAAGTGATCGACGCTTTGAGCAAAAGATTTAAATACGTCGTCGCGGCAGCAAGGTTCAAAACGAGTGAAGCTGGCGTTAGAGCGCCCGATCGCTTTCATGCTATGTTACAGCAGCGGCGCGAGTGGGCTTTAGAATCAGGTTTGAATCCTGATGTGGTTGAAAATATTTACCGGGATTTGGTAAATTATTATATTGAGGAAGAGTTGAAACATTTCAAATCTGAGTAAGGTTTCTATACATTCAAATCTAGAACTATAGGAAAGTGAGTCCGCGCGGGCGGACTGTTAGCAATATTTATGAGGTGATTTGGTGATATGAAAATTGCGATCGCACAACTCAATCCTACTATTGGTGATATCTTTGGCAACTCCAACCTCATTCTGGAGGCTGCGAAAAAAGCTGAGGTTGAGGGCGCAAACTTATTGCTAACACCGGAACTTTCCCTGATCGGTTATCCGCCGCGCGATTTGTTAATTAATCCGAGTTTCATTGCAGATGCAGGTGCACAGTTGCAGCAACTGGCGCAAGCTTTGCCGCCGGAGTTGGCAGTCATCGTAGGCACAGCCTTACCTAATGCTAAGGCTGTTAAACTCGGCGGAAAATCATTGTTTAACAGCGCTGTTTTGTTGCAAAATGGCGTTGTCAAACAAGTTTTTCATAAACGCTTGTTGCCTACTTATGATGTATTTGATGAAGATAGATATTTTGAACCTGGAGAAAACAGCAATTACTTTTCTATTGGCGAAGTCAAAGTCGGCGTGACAATTTGTGAAGATTTGTGGAACAATGAGGAGTTTTGGGGTAAACGCAGTTACGCGGGCGATCCTGTTTCCGATTTGGCAAAATTGGGTGTAGATTTAGTGGTGAATTTGTCGGCATCACCTTATTCTGCGGGAAAGCGGGGAGTGCGATCGGGTATGTTGGAGCACAGCGTCATCCGCTGCGGGATACCGATTATTTACGCTAATCAGGTAGGGGGAAATGACGATATTATTTTTGACGGCAGCAGTTTTGCTGTGAATCGAAAGGGTGATTTAATTCAAATATTAGCTTCTTTTGAAACGGATTTTGTGGTGCTGGAATATGACGCAGCTAAACAAGATTTAGTTGGCAGCCATCAGCAAAACGCAGCAGGAATTAAGGCGAGGCCATTGAGTTTTTATCCTGCCGAGGGAGATGCAGAAATTTGGGCTGCTTTGGTTTTGGGAGTACGAGATTATGTTCATAAGTGCGGTTTTTCTAAGGTTGTACTCGGTTTGAGTGGCGGGATAGATTCGGCTTTGGTGGCGGCGATCGCCAGTTGCGCGATCGGGCCAGAAAATGTTCTGGGAGTGCTGATGCCTTCTCCTTACAGTTCGGATCATTCGGTTAATGATGCTTTGGAATTAGCCCGAAATCTGGGCATCGCGATCGAACTATTGCCGATCGGCGATTTGATGAAAACTTACGATCGCACTCTTGCCGATTTGTTTGTCAACACAACTTTCGGGATTGCTGAGGAAAATATTCAATCGCGGATTCGAGGCAATCTATTGATGGCAATTTCTAATAAGTTCGGACATTTGCTGCTTTCGACTGGCAATAAGTCGGAAATGGCGGTTGGTTACTGCACTCTATACGGCGATATGAATGGGGGATTGGCTGTGATTTCTGATGTACCGAAAACTCGCGTTTATTCGCTTTGTAGGTGGCTGAATTCTGGGAGTGAGAAGATTAAAAATCAGGCTGACTTGGGAAAGAAAATTATTCCGGTTAATATTATTACTAAGCCACCTAGTGCTGAACTGAAACCTGGACAAATTGACCAAGATTCTTTGCCGGATTACGATGTTTTGGATGACATCTTGCAGCGGTTGATCGAACATCACGAATCTGCCCAACAAATTGTCGCTGCAGGACACGATGAAGCCGTGGTTAAACGTGTAGTAAAATTAGTCAGGCAAGCCGAGTTTAAACGGCGACAAGCAGCCCCTGGTTTGAAAATTAGCGATCGAGCTTTTGGTACCGGTTGGCGGATGCCGATCGCCAAATCTTCATTCTATTAAACGCATCATTAAACGCAAAATGGTTAACATCGACGGTACTTTCGGCTTCGATTTTCTCCTGGGAACTCTCAGCAACGATACGATTAGAGGATTTGCAGGTAATGATACTATTCAAGGTTTGGGGGGAAATGACCGAATTTTTGGCGATCGGGAAAATGACTTGCTGGCCGGAAATGAAGGCGCTGATACGCTGGCTGGCGGGCAGGGAAGCGATACAATCTATGGAGGACAAGAGTCGGATTGGATTTTTGGCGATCGGGGTAACGATTTGCTAATAGGCGGCGAAGGCGGGGATATCTTGACAGGAGGGGCAGGCGATGATTTATTTGTGATTGAAATAACCGCCACCGCATCTACTATTACTGAAGCCGATATAATTACAGATTTTGGCAACGGCAATGATAAAATTGTCTTGAAAGATGGCATGAAGTTTAGCGATTTAGAGCTTGCTGTTTCCGACAACCAAACTATTATGAAAGATAAAAACTCTGGTAATTATTTAGGAGTTGTTTTGGGAAACTCTAATCTGACTGAATCAAACTTTATGTCGCTGTTTGGCGGACTAGATATGGGTCAGCTTTTGCCAATTTCGGTTAACACGATTATAGCCGATCGCGCGATCGGACTGGAAGTGGCGAAAACTCCCCAAGAACAAGCGACAGGTTTAATGTTTCGCACAGAATTGCCAGACGACAGGGGAATGCTTTTCCCCATCGAACCCGCGCGAAACGTGCGTTTTTGGATGAAAAACGTGTTTATTGAGCTCGATATGGTTTTTCTGCGGGAAGGCGTCGTGCAGGCGATAATTCCTAACGTACCGCCGTGTTTGAGCGAAACCTGCCCCAACTACGGCCCGGATGTTCCCGTTGACGGAGTTATTGAACTCAGAGGCGGAAGGGCGGCCCAATTGGGACTCAAAGTTGGCGATCGGATTCCCAATTTACCCTAAAAGGTATATGATTTTATCGCAGCATTCAACATTTTTGCATCCAATGAATCCAATGAATCCTATTGAATTAAAAATAATCCCCCATCAAACTCAAGACGGTTTAGCTTACCAACATTTGCGCTTACGAATTACAACTCAAGACGGTATCATCACACCACATGATTTACAAGGTTTGAAACTTCCTCAAGACGTTCAATTAAGCCAAGGAATTGTCATTGAAGGTAGAGGAGCAATTTGGCTGTATGGGTATTTAGTACACGAATGTCATCCTGCAGCTTGGGTGGGATGTTACGATCCGCGATTAGAAGGTGCGGTGGTAGTAGCGACGCACAAGCACGAGGTATCTGTTGGACAGGTATTAAAATTGAGTTTACCCAGCGATTAAGACTCTTCTGAGTTTTAGGTGATAATAAATAAAAATAAAACTTCCCGTGGTGGGGGCATATTACCTGCGTTAGCGAGAGGCTAACTACTGTTTCCACCACAAATCCAGGAGAGTCGCGATTAAATTAGAGCGTGTTAAGTGAATAGTCCAGACTATTGTGTACCAGACTATCCAGCTATGAATGCCGATCCAGAAATGCAAGTCTTGAACAGGCAGGATGCCTGTAGCACAATAATATAATTTTTGGACAAGTGTATTCAGAAACATTAGTCGATCGCCCTACAACCGCGCGAATCTGTTTTGTCAGAAGCTAGGGGCGATCGAACACTCGTCAATTTAGCAAATTTGCAATTTTAGTGTGAGGACTTATGACCATTACTCGCGTCTCTGTAGACTCAGCAGGCAATCCGGGGAACAGCGACTCCAACGCTTACTCCATCTCAGCCGATGGGCGGTTTGTGGCGTTTCAATCTCAGGCATCCAACCTCGTGCCGGGAGACACCAACAATAAAAACGACATCTTCGTGCGGGACTTGTCAACCAATACTACCACCCGCGTCTCTGTAGATTCAGCAGGCATTCAGGGAAACAACGACTCCTTCAATCCCTCAATCTCAGCCGACGGGCGGTTTGTGGCGTTTGCATCTTTTTCCAACCTAGTGCCGGGGGATACCAACAATCAACCGGACATCTTCGTGCGGGACTTGTTAAGCAATACCACCACCCGCGTCTCTGTAGACTCAGCAGGCAATCAGGGGAACTCCTTGTCCAACAATTCCGCCATCTCTGCCGACGGGCGGTTTGTGGCGTTTCAATCTTATGCCTCCAACCTAGTGCCGGGAGATACGAACAATCAGTTCGACATCTTCGTGCGGGACTTGTCAACCAATACCACCACCCGCGCCTCTGTAGACTCAGCAGGCAATCAGGGGAACAGCGACTCCCTCACCCCCTCCATCTCGGCCGACGGGCGGTTTGTGGCGTTTATTTCTTTTGCCTCCAACCGATTGGGAGAGACGAACAATCGCAACGACATCTTCGTGCGGGACTTGTCAACCAATACCACCACCCGCGTCTCTGTAGACTCAGCAGGCAATCCGGGGAACAGCGACTCCTTCAGTCCGTCCATCTCAGCCGACGGGCGGTTTGTGGCGTTTCAATCTCAGGCATCCAACCTCGTGCCGGGAGACACTAACAATTTTTTTAACCAACTTAAGATCTTCGTGCGGGACTTGTCAACTAATACTACCACCCGCGTCTCTGTAAACTCAGCAGGCATTCAGGGGGACGAAAACTCCTTCAACCCCTCCATCTCAGCCGACGGGCGGTTTGTGGCGTTTACTTCTGCTGCATCCAACCTCGTGCCGGGAGACACTAACAATAAACAGGACTTCTTCGTGCGGGACTTGTCAAACAATACTATCACCCGCGTCTCTGTAGATTCAGCAGGCGATCGGGGGCAGAATGACGACGCGTTATTTGGGCCCTCAATATCAGCCGACGGGCGGTTTCTGGTGTTTGCATCTGATGCCTCCAACCTCGTGCCGGGAGACACGAACAATGCTCAGGATGTCTTTGTTTCTGACATCGGCAGCACTTCAGGCGGCATCAATAACCCTCCAAACCTCATCAACGGCACTCCCGACAACGACGTGCTCACTGGCACTCCCGGCAGCGACACCATCAACGGTTTGGCAGGCGATGACGTGCTGACTGGTTTGCGGGGCAACGATATCATCAATGGTGGCGACGGCAGCGATAACCTGTCTGGGGCAAAAGGTTTTGACACCCTCAACGGCGGTTTGGGAAACGATAATCTTGGCGGTGGCGCGGGCAACGATGTATTTGTTTTAGGTGCGGGATTGGGAGTTGATACCATCTCTGATTTCAGCAACTCTCAAGATACCATTCAATTAATCAACGGCTTAACTTTCGGACAGCTATCAATTTCGGCTGGAACTAACAGCACATTAATTAGAGTAGCCAGCAGCGGTGAAGTTTTAGCTTCTTTGATAGGCGTTGCTCCCAATTTCATTGGCCCTGAAGATTTCGTGTCTGTTTAGATATCTGCCGATTCTCAATTGTCTGCTTTGTCCTTTCACCGAATATCTCACCTTTACTCAAAGAACGCGATCGGGAATTACGCACTCCGACAGACAGAGAAATCTGGTTTTTTACCGAATCTGCAGGTCACAACGCAGTATTTTCGTAAAAAACCCGGTTTCTGAACCCCCGTGTACAAGCCCTAGCAAAAAATGGTTTGACGCGCAATATACTGTTCTTAGCTTTTAGTTATTAATTATGGCAAATTACAGAACTGTATTGTTGTTCAATAGTCTAACTTTAGTGTTAGTTGGGCTAGTGACGGCGTGTCTGAGTTTGTTCGGTTCTTCGTCGGTAAAAGGGTTATTTTTGCCGCCTTGCTCTGCCACGTATCCGGGTGCAGGTTTCTTTTTCTTGGCGTTTCAAATGTTATTTTATTTATCGGTAATGGTGTGCGCTTTTACTTTTGGATTGCTGAGAATTATTCAACCTGAGCGCCCAGAAAATCGATTTATTTTATATTCGGCAATGTTTGCAGGTTGCTTTCTGTTCAATGAAGTTTTTCGCACCCATGTTCATCTGGGACGTGCGGGTTTCCCGAAAGTGACAATTGTCATATTTTACGCGGTGCTGGCTGTTGCATACGGATTAGCTTTTCGGAGACAACTTCGCTCGACTCCCTATGCTTTACTGCTGAGTGGCGTTGGTTTGTTATTTGTTGCCTTTTTTGCAGAAGCGCTGCCTTTAAAAAACGAGATAATTTCAAGCTTGCTGGAGGGAATACCGAAGCTGTTGAGCGGGATTAATATTGCACTTTATTTTTGGTTTTTGTGTCAGGGTTTGATAGTGCGATCGCTCAATTTTTCTAACAGCAAATCACATCCAGAGTGAAGTAAGATGAAGATTTGCCGTAGGGTGGGGGCGGGTTTTTGAGATTGGCGGTTTTGGGCAAATATTGTTGGTAAAACCCGCCCCTTGTATCTTAAAAGAGTGAGTCAGGCGATTGCCACGTCATTGATTCGATCATACCGACAATCAGTCGATCGA